>JAFTAG010000009.1 GCA_017458655.1 Ruminiclostridium sp.
GAGGAGCAGGGGATCGAAGTTCCCGAATAAAAAAAGAGGTAATCAATATGGAAAATATACTTAACAAGGCGCTCTCGGAAGTCCTCACGCCGCGCTGGTCGGAGGAACTTCGGGACGCTTACGACACGGGATATAAGTTTTCGGACGAGTTCGAGCTGAAAATGCGCGAGCTTATCCGTAAGACCGACCGCCCAAAAACCCGCTATATAGGCTATCTCGCCGCCGCGGCGTGTGCTGTGATCGCGATAGGCAGCGCTGTTATTATTCCGGCTGTAATGCGCAGTCCCGTTGAAGTTGCCGAACCGGAGCAGACCACGGTCACAGTCACCGAAAACACGACCGCAGCTTCACAAACTACAGTTACGACAACGTCGGCGAGCGAAAGCAGCGTTACGACTGCCGAAAGCACGGCTCCGGACATTACCGAAACGACAAGCGTAAGCTCCGAGCCGGATATTACCGAGCCGCCCGTAACGTCCGCGGGCACGACGACGGGTACGACCACCGCGGAGCCGGAAGTGACAGAGGACGAGCTCGACGACGATATCGACGATGACATCGTCGATGAGCCCGTCATAGATGAGGACGGCGATGTTGAAAACAACGGTACACAGATCATTGTTGACGCTGATGATGATTTGGATAGTGATGATGCTGTCATTGACGATGAGCCAATATACGACGCGCCTGATGATGATATTTATGTGGAAAAGAAGGTGTACGACTTACCTGCACCGGAGCAGGGTGAGACGCTCTCCGAGCTTTTCGCGGAGAATTTCCCGCAAGCGGCTTTCGACGATCTTTGGGCAAATCATTGCTATTATTATCCCGACAGCAACGATCCGGAAAACGAATACTATTTTATGACTAATCACGCGGAATACGAGTTCCTGCACGAATTTGTCCAGAAGCTCGGAAGTGCGAAATGTGATACGGTTCACCCCGAAACGGACAGCACGGAGTACGTCGATATAATAGTAAAAAACGGAAAACCTTTCATTGAACAAAACACTCCGTCAAACAATTCGGTATGGACAAGATATTCCCGGTTGTACGGTATTGACGATGATAAAGAATATGTCGATGAAGATGAATTTCTGGGTGATGACATTGATGAGATCATCTGTTTTACTGTGAGAGTGTATAATAATGACGGACAAGATTTCGGCAAAGCAAAACTGATCGACGAGATCATATACGGTTCAATGTGGAGAGGAGAGAACAGATTATACAAATTCCCTGATGGTGCGGTATTCACAATGGAAGGTGAAGTTATTGAAAGACTGTTTGACGGGCTGCATGGACTGCTTTTGCCCGATGACGCCAGGACGGTCGGCGATATCAACGACAAGATGAACATTACGGCCGGTAATATCTATCAGGCTTATACCGATGTCAAGGGACTGTATGATACAAGTGTAGTACGGGGGAAGGCAGACCTCGGCTATATCGAAGGATTTATTGACCGCTATAAGGACAGACCGGTCAAGCTGTGCTACGGGCCCGGCGCGTCGGAAGACGGCTATCCTCAGGGTCAGATAGAGTTCCTGATATGGCTGAACAACAGCGCTCACCCGACAATTTATCTCAACGGTGACGGGTATTGCTACATCGAGGGCGACTGCCGCGCTTACCGCTTCAAGTATGACGATGGCGAGATACAGCGGGCTATGAAGGCTTTCTCCGACGTGAACGGCTACGATATAAAGCTCTACAAGACGCTCGGCGAGTATCTTTCCGACAAGAATTTCACAAAGCTCGACAGCATAGAAATGCAGACTGTTATTGACGATAGTTTCGGCGTGCTGACGGTCTCCGATAAGAAGGAGCTTGGTGAACTGCACGATCTGCTTGTTGAAGTCTTTGCGGACGCTGAGTATGTCACTGACAGATCCGATAAGACTCTGTACCCGTTGGCAGCGGCAGAGAACATAATTATAAGGGCAAGCGGATATCGGGTCATCATAACTGTATTTGACAATGATACGGTATGGATAAATACTGACGGCGACAATATTTTCAGGCTTCCCGAAGGGTCGTTCGCAAAGATATCGGAAGCGGTAAAAAAATGCAAAAACGCCTCATTTATCGCACACGATGATGATATCGACGATGACAGATACGACACTGTCGTTCCTATCGATGACGATGAAATAGACGAATAATAAAAACATCTCCCCGAACACAGTCGGCATTGCCGCTGTATTGCCCGAAAGAAGCTTTATAGTGCATCTTTCGGGCAATTTTTTACACATTCCATACACAGGATACACTCTGTTCCGTTGAGCCTTTTTCTTGAATTATCCGTCATATCGACATTCATCGGACATACCTTTTTACACTTCCCGCAATCGACACACTTGTCTTTGTCGCATTTTATCCTGACAAGTGAGAAGTAACTCATAGGCTTCAGAAATACCGTTATCGGGCAGATGTATTTGCAGAATGCCCGATTATCTTTGAACGCAAAAGCAAGAATGATACCGACGGCATAGTATAGGATATTTCCGATAAGAAACGCCCGGAACATTATCCTTTCTATGTTTGCGGTATGAGTCAGGAACAATGCGGCAACGAACAGCAGGGAAGCGGCAAATGTCACATATCGTATCCAACCGAGCTTTTTGCGGGGCTGCTTCGGCGTTTTGTAGGGCAGAAAGTCCAGCACCATAGCGGTCCAGCAGGCAAATCCGCACCAGCCTCTTCCGAAGATGAGCGGGCCGAATATCTTTGCGACCGCGTAATGTATCGTTGCCGCCTCAAATACCCCGGTAAAGAGATAGTACCAGAAGCCTTCGATCTGCATATTTTCCCGGCTTATGATCCCGAGATACACCAGCATATACAGCCCTACCAGCAGCTGAACTATCCGCCGCGCGTGCTTGTATTTTCTGATAAACAGAATGATGCCTAAGAAAATGGAGATACCTATATAGCTGAAATTAAACAGATAAAAAAGATTATCCTTTGTCAGCCATAATGTAACAGCCACTGCTTCAAAAACGACCAGTATTATGACCGGTAACACATATTTCTTCATTTATTATGTTCCTCCGTAAACTCTGACACGGCTGCCGTATATAGCCGCCCGTCTGCGTTTTTATTCCAGTCCCTTGCTCCTGTACGCCGCCGTAAACAGTGCAGCAGCTATCACGAGGTTTATTGACAGAACTATCACGCTTTCGGCGGTTATTCCCGATACGCCTATGCCGTTGATAAGCTCACTGAGCTGCTGCGAGTATGTAACTCTCGCGGCGGTTTTTATCGTGTCGTTGAACATCGAGAGCATAGGCAGGAACGAGAATATCATCATCACGGGAACGGTTATCGAGGTCGCGGTCATCTGGTTCCTGCTGAACACGCCGATAATTGCGCCGGTAAGCTCCGAGAGTATTATCCCGATTGACATAACGCCGATGAACAGGGCAAGATCGGCACCGCTGTAGCCGCCGACTGCCGCGAATACCGCCGTTCCGAACGCGCACATCACGAAGACATACGCTCCCACGCCGACAAGGTATTCGGCGGGCTTCACGTTGCTCATCATAAGCACGCGCAGGGTGTTCTTCTCCTTTTCCTCCGCTATTATCGAGGACATACAGGTGAGCGGCGCCATTCCCACAAACATCACCGCGAACAGCTTGGCGAAGAAATGCTCGGGCATATCTTCGAGCTTCACCGCGTTCTCAAAGACAATGACAAGCACGGGGAACATCAGAAATTGTATGAGCACCATCTTGTTTTTCAGCGTGTCGCCGAGCTGTTTTAAAAATACCGCTTTTATGTTTCTCATGCCGAAAGCTCCTTTCCCGTGAGTTCCATAAATACCGTTTCGAGATTGGGCTCGGTGGTGTGTATCGTTTCCGCCTTGCCGCCCGCAATAAGTTCCGCCAGCGCGGTTGCCGAGTCCCTGTTATGTGGCAGCTGCATATCCCGACCGTCATACAGGTGTATTTTCAGCATACGCTGATGATCGTACCGGCGGCATATTTCCTCCGGGCTGCCGTATTCGACTATCTTCCCCTCGTTGAGAAGCGCGATGCTGTCGCAGAGCTTTTCGGCTTCCGTCATTGTGTGGGTCGTTAGAAAAACCGTCTTGCCGCGCGCTTTTTCGGACAGTATTATTTTGTGTATCTCGTCCGCGGAGACGGGGTCAAGCCCGCTTGTCGGCTCGTCGAGGAACAGTATATCCGGGTCGGTCATAAAAGCGCGGGCGAGCTTCAGCCTGCCGGTCATGCCCTTGGAAAGCTTACTCGCAGGAGTTTTCGCCGCACCGGTCAGTCCAACCTTTGCGAGCACGTCTGTAATACTGCTGTTCGGCAGGCCGTATATCCGTGCGAAGGTTTTCAGGTTATCATAGCAGGAGAGCCGCTCGTAAAGCCCGAAATTGTCCATTGTTATCCCGAAGCGCTTATGGTCTGCGCCCGTGAGCTTTCGGGTATCCTTTCCGCTTATGTATGCCTCGCCGCTGTCCTGCGAAAGCTGCCCCGTAAGTATCTTTATCAGCGTGGTCTTGCCTGCGCCCGACGGCCCGAGCAGCCCGAATATCTCGCCGCTGCCGATATCAAGGTCTATCCCGTCAAGCACGGTCTTTGCGCCGAAGGCTTTTGTTATGCGTTCCGTTTTTATTGTGCAGCTCATCTCAGTTCTCCTCCTTTACCCGTTTCAGCGCTTCATCAAGTCTGCGGTTCTCCTGCCGCTCCGCCGCAGTGGATATTATCACGCTGACAGTGCAGCTCACCGCGAAGCAGACTATGAACATTATCCATGCGAGCGGGTCGTCTGCCGGGAACCAGCCGAACAGGAACACGCAGCCTATCGTCAAAGCGAATACGCTCGCGAACATCGCCGCTATCCTTGCTCCGAGCGGCATTTTTTTAATGATCATATCGCTCATGAACACTATGCGAAGGAGCATGACCAACGTCACCGCGAGAAGGAACTGCAGGCTTGTCGCCACGCTCACGCCTGCACCCGCAAGCGAGAATAACGTCGAATAGCCCTCGGCGACCCGACCGAACAGCATACAGAAGATGTTAAGCAGTCCCGTTGTTATGCCGTATATCATAAATACCTGCGCGAGAAAACCGAAAAACGTAAACCTCTTATCCATTTATTTTACCCCCAATCGTCTTTTGAGCTCGTCGGCGTACTGCCGCGAAACTATCATCTGCTCACCGTTTTCGAGCGTGAGCCGCAGCCGCCGGTCGAGCTCCGCCTTTATCGAACGTATGAACCGCAGCCGCACGAGACAGGACTTGCTTATCCGCAGGAAACCGCTCCCGCACAGCCGTTCCTCCATTTCGTACAGCTTCATTTTCGTTTCATAGCACTCGCTGTCCGTGTAAACGAATGTCTTACGGTCAACCGACTCGATGTATGCGATCTTTGCTATGTCAAGTATGAACGACTCGTTGTCCTTGATGACCGTTATCTGACTGTCCATTATGCGAAGCGCCGCGATTATGCTTTCCGTTTCGGGAGTAAGCGACTGGCAGTTGACCGTTATCTCGGTATCGCTCAGGGACGGGTCTATGTTTATCGAAATTTTCACGGTATCACCTCTCTGTATGCAATGATATCATATCCGGCAAAAAATTTCAAGTGGGTAATACGCGACCTGCCGGAATAAATGACTGAAATGCCAAAAAGATCCCCGACAGGATAATCTTACCCGTCGGGGATCTTTTGTGCAAAATGGTTATCTTCTTTGAAATATGGTGCTGCCATAGGAGCTAAACGCAGTCCCCGGCGGCTTGCTGTACTCTCACAGAATGATGCAGATAAGCCCGCCGCAGCCCTCATTTATTATCCTCTCTATCGTCTCACGGAGCTTGGCGCGCGCGTCTGACGGCATACGGTAGAGCTTGTTGCGTAAGCCCTCGTTGACGAGCTCGTGGAGAGACTTGCCGAAGATGTTGCTTTCCCAGAGCTTTATCGGGTCTTCCTCGAACTCATTGAGCAGGTACTTTATAAGCTCCTCGCTCTGTCGTTCGGAGCCGACTATCGGCGAGACCTCCGTTTCGATATCCGCCGACATCATATGTATCGACGGTGCGTGAGCACGCAGTCTTACGCCGTATTTGCCGCCCTGCTTGACTATCTCGGGCTCCTCGAGGCTCAGCTCGTCCGTGTCGGGCATTACTATGCCGTAGCCGGTCGCCTGCACTTCGTCGAGCGCGTTCTTCACCTTCTCGAATTTCTTCTTTATGCCCGCAAGCTCTATCATACACGGCATAAGGTCACCCTCGTCGTGCAGCTCAAGCCCGGTCGCCTCGCCGAGAATTTTATAGAACAGCTCATTTTTAAGATCTATGCCGATATATCCCGCGCCCTTGCCGAGATCTATTTCCTCGACCGTGCAGCTTTCTATGTTTTCGGAGGCTGTTATGCCTTTTACGATGTTCTTTATCTCGCCGACGGAGCTTATCTGCGCCGCGGAGTCCTTTATAACGCTGAAAACGTCGCGTTTCAGCCAGTGCTCCTTGTCGAGCGCGTTGAGCCATTTCGGCATCTTTATGCAGATCTCCTTGACGGGGAACTGCAGCAGCACCTCGGTGAGTATCTCCTTTACTTCCTTTTCGCCTATCTCGGTGCAGTTGAGCGGGATCACGGGCTTGCCGTATTCCCCGGACAGACGGGCGGCGAGAGCATGGCTTTCTTCCGTGTCGGGATCCTTGCAGTTGAGTATCACCACGAACGGCTTTTTGATATTGCAGAGCTCGTCTATCACGCGGCGCTCGGCTTCCTCGTATTCCTCGCGGGGGATATCGGTTATGCTGCCGTCGGTGGTTATCACAAGGCCTATGGTGCTGTGTTCATTGATGACCTTCTGCGTGCCGACCTCGGCTGCCATATTGAACGGTATCTGTGTGTCGAACCACGGGGTCATCACCATACGCGGCTGCTCGTTCTCGATGTAGCCTATGGCGCTCGGAACTATGTAGCCTACGCAGTCTATCAGCCGCACGTTCATATAGGTGTTGTCGTCGAGCTTCACCGATACCGAGTCCTCCGGTACGAACTTGGGTTCGGTAGTCATAATGGTCTTGCCCGCGGCGGACTGCGGGAGCTCATCCACGGCGCGCTCGCGTCTGAATGAGCTTTCGATGTTCGGGATAACTATGGACTGCATAAATCTGCTGATGAAGGTGGATTTTCCGGAGCGGACGGGGCCTACTATCCCGATGTAGATATTACCGTCCGTTCTCTCGGAAATATCGTGATATATTGATCTGTTCATTGTATCTTCCTTTCGGTAATTTATACTATCGGTATCAGTATCATTCCCGATACCGCCGCCGATTCGCTGTCAAGGTCGTTTTCCGCTATCATTGCCGCCGCGGAGGTGTTGTAGCGCTTCGAGATATCCCACACGCTCTCGCCTTCGTCCGCAAAGTACAGGCGCAGCGTGTATTCGGTGTTCTTCTGCTTGGGACAGTCTTCGTTTATCGTTATCTCGTTCACCGCGTTTACGGTCTGTGTGTGTGTCACCTGACCGTTCACGTTTATCTGCGCTCTTATCTCTGCGGTATTGTCGCCCGTGATGCCGTAGCTTATGCCGCTCGCACTTATCCCCGGCATTATTGTGAGACAATCATCGGCGGAGATATCGGTATCGGTATCTACGGTCTCCGTCTTTTCGATCATCATAGGTGAGCCGTCGTCGGCTTTTCCTATGATACGGGATATGACCTTTATCGTAAGCCGGCATTTTTCCGTGTCGGCTGCTCCGACGGTGATCCCGGCGGCCTCGCAGGAAGCGTCAAATATCTCTCCTATTATCCCGTCGGTATATTCGACCTCGGTCTTTACCGGTATCTGGAGCGATACCGTTCTCGGCGCGCCTTCGAGCTTTATCGGAGTTACCGTAAAGGAGGACTCGTATTCCGTGGAGTACAGATCGTTCACCGGCCGGACGGTGGATTCCTTGAACGCGCCGACCTTACAGTCAACGGTCAGGTCGCAGCCGAATGTACGGTTCTCGTTGTCATCGCCCGGCTTTATCTCAAGCGATAAGTCCATTACGTACAGCTCCGCGGTAGTGGTATGTTCGTCCGTCACACCGGGAAGGTCGATTATCCTGCTTAGCGGGACGCTTGCTTCCATTACCTCGGTGGACATTTCGCCGGAGCTGTTTTTTATAAGGTAGAGCGCTTTGATCTTCGCCTCGCCCTTTACGACTACCTTGTCGGAGATCACCTTGGTATCAGTCACCGCGGCCGAGCATTCGGAAGACAGTATGGCGGAGATGCCGCCTCCCGCGCCTGTTTCTATATCCTCGCGGACTATGTACTGCGAACCGCCGTAAAGTCTGTCGTCGCAGATATCAACGGTCATTTTGCTGACCTCGGTGCCCATACCGGTCACTCCGCACAGCAGCTCCGTTTCATACACGCCGCTCACTTTGATCTTCAATGTGACAGCGCCTCTCACGTCGATGCGTCTGCCGCTGACAGCTCTTGCCGTGCAGTAATCGACGGAAGGGAAGATGCAGACCTGCGGGCTTCTGACCGTTCCGGAAAGCTCCACCGTTTTTGAATATGTGAACCGCTGGTCCACAACGTTTATAATGCTGCTGCCCTCGCTCATATACAGCACCTTGACATATACGACGCCGTCGATGAACAGCTTGTTCTCGGAAACGCTGTAGGATACGATGCGCGGTGTGAGCGTGCATTTTAGCAGCTTGAAAACATCGGGATAATAGTCCGGCAGAACGTGTTCAAGCTCGATGCCCTGTTCGATCTGTCCGTCAAAGACCGTTTCGGTGATAAGCACCGGTTCTTTATCGAGTTTAAGTTCCATAATGTACCTCCGTAAATTTTGTGCACGTTCGCAATATGTGTGAACATACCCTGTCACAAAAAATATATTCGGCAGGTGTACCTGTTATGACAAGCATAGGTAAAATATTCCGATCTTGCGGAAGCGTGAGATTTCACAAAAAACAGTATTTTGTTTAATGTAATACTGACAAAAATGTTAAAAATTATTAAAATCATTTATTAATTATGACAAAGTGCTTGACAAATGGTATAAAATGAGTATAATAAAAAGTGGGGGATAATTTTTTTGCAAGGAGGTGACATCTATGCTGAAGTTTTTTTATCGTTTGAGGAGAAAAAAAGGATTTACTCTCATCGAACTTATCGTGGTAATCTCGATAATCGCAGTTCTTGCTTCTATAATGATACCTTCGTTTATCGGGTATTACATCGATGCAAGAATAAAGACAGCGAATGCTACCGCCGCTACGATCCAAAAAAGAATAGAGATATTCCTGGCGGAGCTCGATATTCAGCATGTCGGAATGAAACGTACTCCCGGTGTTAATGCGCAGATGATGTTTATGGTAAAGAACGGTACATGGATGGTCAAAACGGAGTGTAAGGTGAACGGAAAAAATGACAGCGACGGCTCACTCACATTTTTCGATCATACCAACTGGTGGAAAAACAACGCTACGTCGCTTATGCTCGATACCACGACCAGATCAGACCCTAATCATCAGCTCGCTATGTGCCGCGCTGTGGCCGATTCGTGTGAGGGACTCAAGACCGGGTTTATTATGGCATTTTTCTCCGGCGGCGTATGCAGGGGCGTGGTGTATATGCCCGAATGCGATTACCTGTGGCCGGGCAACTATCCGGGTATCCCCGGAGAGCTTACAAGCGGCAGAAAGCAGAAAAGACCGCTTCTCGTACACGGCAGAACGGATCCCGCGCCGAGACTGCAGGAGTTTTCTCCGTGGGCGGGCGTATGGCCCGAAAGCGCTGACGAACACTTCTGGGACGGACGTGCCGGTGTTGACAAAGAAGGCTATATCGTCGGAACATACCCCGTTATAGGTATGGCGTAATAATTGGCTGATCGGCTGCCGTAATGACAAATTTGTCGTTACGGCAACATTTTTTGTTAAAAAACTTGAAATTTCTCCCGTTTTGGTATATAATATATTGGTTAATGCAATTGAAAGGAAGATATTCGAATGGATAATAACAAGCGTATCGGTTTTGACAACGATAAATACCTTAAAATGCAGTCGGAACATATCCGCGAGCGTATCGCAAGCTTCGGCGACAAGCTGTACCTCGAATTCGGAGGCAAGCTGTTCGACGATTATCACGCTTCCCGCGTTCTTCCGGGATTTATGCCGGACAGTAAGCTGCGTATGCTGCTGGAGCTCAAAGACGAGGCGGAGATCGTTATCGTCATTAATTCGTCCGATATAGAAAAGAATAAAGTGCGCGGCGACCTCGGCATAACATACGATGTCGATGTTATCAGACTTGTGGGGGTGTTCCGCAGGGAAGGTCTGTATGTCAGCAGCGTTGTCCTTACGCAGTATGAAAATCAGGCCTCCGCGGACGCTTTTGCTGCGCGTCTTACTTCACTCGGCATAAAGGTGTATCATCACTACCGCATAAACGGCTATCCGTCCAATATATCGCTGATAATGAGCGACGAGGGCTACGGCAGGAACGATTACATAGAAACCTCCAGACATCTTGTGGTCGTTACAGCACCCGGCCCCGGAAGCGGCAAAATGGCCACCTGCCTGTCACAGCTCTATCATGAGCACAAGCGCGGACTTGACGCGGGCTACGCGAAGTTCGAGACCTTCCCGATCTGGAACCTTCCGCTCAAACACCCGGTCAACATCGCTTATGAGGCGGCGACCTCCGACCTTAACGATGTGAATATGATAGACCCCTTCCACCTTGAAGCTTACGGCAAGACCACCGTGAACTACAACCGCGATGTGGAGATCTTCCCTGTGCTCAACACGATGTTCGGGAGCATTTTCGGAAAGTCGCCGTATAATTCACCTACCGATATGGGCGTCAATATGGCCGGCAACTGTATAGTCGATGACGATGTTGTCAGCAAAGCCGCGAGGGACGAGATAATAAGGCGCTACTATGTCGGTCTCTGCGGAAAGCGCAAGGGACAGGTAGGCGATGAAGAGGTCTTAAAGCTCGAGCTGCTGATGAAGCAGGCGGGAGTTACCGCTGCGGACAGAAGGGTAGTTGCCGCGGCTCTTGCCAAGGAGACGGCGACCGGGGATCCCGCGGCGGCTATGGAGCTTCACGACGGGACGATACTCACCGGAAAGACTTCCAATCTGCTCGGAGCGTCCTCCGCGCTTCTTCTCAACGCTCTCAAATATTTCGGCGGCATAGATGACGAAAAGCTGCTGATGTCGCCTCATGTCATTGAACCTATACAGGATCTTAAGATAAATCACCTCGGGAATGCCAACCCGCGCCTGCATACGGACGAGACGCTGCTTGCGCTGTCTATCTGCGCGAATACGAGCGACGACGCAAAGAAGGCAATGGAACAGCTTTACAAGCTCCGCGGCTGCGAGGTGCACTCCACGGTCATTCTTTCGGCGGTCGATGAGCGCATTTTCAAGCGCCTCGGCGTGAACCTTACCTGTGAACCGAAATTCGGCAAGCCCGAGGCTCTTATCGAGGAGTCGAAATGAGAGTAGTCTCTATATGCAGCTCCAGCAAGGCAAACTGTACATACATTGAGAGCGGGGGAAAGGGCTTCCTCGTTGATATGGGGTGCAGCTACAAGATGCTGTGCGACGGGCTGGCGCTCGCGGGACGCGATGTTTCGTATATCGGCGCGGTATTCATCACTCACGAGCACAGCGACCACATCGCGGGTCTGCCGATGCTTACAAAAAAGCTGAATGTTCCTATATACGCGTCGGAAGGAACAGCAGGAATGATAAGCTCGAAGGGGAAATTGTCTCCCGGAGCTCAGCTCCTGACCGTAGATGAACTCGGGAGCGCCCCCGTGAATGTTACCGTTAACGCGTTCCACACACCTCACGACAGCGCGGAAAGTATGGATTACACGTTTTCCGACAGCGAGAACAAGATAGCGATATGCACCGACCTCGGCAAGGTAACGCCGGAAGTGCGGGAAAACCTCACGGGCTGCCGTTTTGTGCTGCTCGAGTCAAATTACGATCCGGAAATGCTCACGCGTAATCTCAATTACCCATATGAGCTGCGCCGCCGAATAGCCTCCGACCGCGGACACCTCTCAAACGGCGACAGCGCGGCGTTTGTCCGCGAGCTTGTGGCGTCGGGTACGGTAAATATCCTGCTCGGGCATCTCAGCCAGAACAACAATACTCCCGAGCTTGCATTGTCAACAACGGAACGTGTTCTTGGCGCGGCGGGCGCCGTGCGCGGCAGGGATTATTTGCTCGACGCGGCGGCTGTTGTGGGAAGCGGAAAGACTATCGCGGTATGAGCTTCATATATTCGGACGACAACAAGCGCTACCACACGCTGTATTATCATAATAAGCATACCTACGGAAAACGGGTCGTGAAAGCCGTTATCGATGCGGGATTCACCTGCCCGAACACAGACGGCTCCAAGGGCTGCGGCGGCTGCATTTTCTGCGGCGGCGGGAGCGGTTATTTCACCGCGGAACCCACGGTTCCGATAACCGAGCAGCTTCGGCTGGAGACCGAACGTATCCGCACGAAATACCCCGACGCGCTGATAAACGCGTACTTTCAGGCTCACACCAACACCTACGCCGATATCGGCACGCTTGAAAGGATATACCGTGAAGCGATAAATTCCGGCGTTCACGGTATCTCGATAGCTACGCGCTCCGACTGTATCGACCGAGATAAAATAATGCTTATAAAGTCGCTGGATGTTCCCGTTACCGTTGAGCTCGGCGTGCAGACTGTTCACGATGAAACTGCGGCTCGTCTCAACAGCCGTCTGTGCCTTTCCGAACACCTTTACGCGCTGAAATTGCTTCGGGAGCACAATATCCGCACCTGTGTGCATATCATCAACGGGCTGCCCGGCGAGACAGGGGAGATGATGCTTGAGACGGCGCGGCTCCTCGGAAAAGAACGCCCGGACGGTGTGAAGATACACCTTCTTCACGTCATACGGGGAACGAGGCTTCACGAAATGTACGAAAAAGGTGAATACACGCCAATGGATAAAGCCCGCTACATTGAGATAACTGCGCGGCAGCTTGGATATTTCCCGCCGGAGACGGTCATAGAGCGGCTTACCGGCGACGGCGACAAGTCGAAGCTCATAGCTCCGATGTGGAGCGCGGACAAGATATCGGTGCTCGGCGGCATTGACAAGTATATGGCGGATAATGATATCTGTCAGGGCGATAACTATGAATAATACCCGTCTGTGACGATTGTGCAGACGGGTATTTTTGTAATCGGTCTGTAACCATTTGTAACCGGTTTGTAATTGCTTTTTACCGATCAAAATGGTATAATGTGGTTGTAAAGGGGGAGATAATATATGAACAAACGTTTGAGACCGTGGTATATAGCGCTTATCGCTGTAGATTCGATAATTGCGATAAGTTGGATATCGCTTTATATAAATTGGAGCGGTTTTTTTTCGTTCTTAGCTTGTATTTTACCTACAGCCATGATCTTTTTGTCTGTGGGTGTTATCGGTATGTGCATTGAAACCAAGACGAAAAATCTTGATGTGCTTACCGTAGTTTATGCAATATCGGTTTGTGTGTCTGTTGCCGTGCTGATAATATTGAATAGTAAACCGTATCCCTATGACGGTATTCCGAGAGAAGCTATGATCACCCTTTTTATTGTTATTCCCGCAGCATCGGCTTCTTTCATTATGATATTTGTTTCTCGGGTGCGGCGGATTTTCATAATAAATAATAAGTATGATGCGTTACTTGCGGAGGATAAAAAATGCTTCACCAAAAAGAGGTACATCGTCATACTTTCGCTCCTTACGATCATTGTAATTCTTGATATATACGATCTGTGTTCCGCGGGCGGTATGTTGTGATAAAGAGCTCCTCTAAAAATTTTTTTCGTTTTTTATAAATATTTTCAAAAAACCTATTGACAATATAGGAAAAGTATGATATAATACTCACATAACCTACTAAACAGATAAGAAAAGGAGACAATATGAGCGTCGATTTTGAAAAGCTCGTGAGAGCAAACTTCCGTTTCGGGCGAATGCGCCGATGTTGACAGGAATAATTACGCGAACAGAAAAAACATCAACAATACGGCAAAAAGCCTCACTATGAAAGGAAGAGATCACTATGGCAAACTACAGATTTGAAACATTACAGCTCCACGTCGGACAGGAACAGCCCGACCCCGCATCGGACGCAAGAGCGGTCCCGATATACGCAACTACATCTTATGTATTCAAGAACTCCGCACACGCGGCGGCTCGTTTCGGTCTTGCGGACCCAGGCAACATCTACGGCCGTCTGACTAACTCCACACAGGGCGTTTTTGAGGAAAGGATAGCCGCTCTCGAGGGCGGTGTTGCCGGACTTGCACTCGCTTCCGGCGCAGCCGCGATAACCTACACGATACAGGCACTCGCACAGGCGGGTGAGCACATAGTAGCGCAGAAGACAATTTACGGCGGTACATACAACCTCCTTGCGCATACGCTCCCGCAGTACGGCATAAAGACAACATTCGTTGACGCACACGATCTTTCCGAGGTCGAGAACGCGATACAGCCCAACACAAAGGCGGTATATATCGAAACTCTCGGTAATCCGAACAGCGATATCCCGGATATCGACGCGATAGCAGCTATCGCTCACAAGCACGGCATCCCGCTGGTCGTAGATAACACATTCGGTACACCGTACCTTATCCGTCCTATCGAGCATGGCGCAGATATCGTTGTACATTCCGCCACAAAGTTCATCGGCGGTCACGGCACCACACTCGGCGGCGTTATCGTTGATTCCGGAAAGTTCGACTGGAAGGCGAGCGGTAAGTACGCGCCTATCGCCGCTCCGAACCCGAGCTACCACGGCGTATCCTTTGCGGAAGTTGTAGGCCCCGCGGCATTCGTTACATACATCAGAGCAATACTCCTTCGTGACGAGGGTGCGACTATATCTCCGTTTGCGGCTTTCCTGCTCCTGCAGGGCACGGAAACGCTGTCGCTGCGTGTTGAGCGCCACGCCGAGAATACAAAGAAGGTGGTCGAATACCTGTCGAAGCACCCGCTCGTTGCAAAGGTAAATCACCCGTCGCTGCCCGATCATCCCGACCACGATCTGTATCGGAAATATTTCCCGAACGGCGGCGGCAGCATCTTCACATTCGATATAAAGGGCGGCCAGGCCGAGGCACACAAGTTTATTGACAGCCTTGAGATATTCTCGCTGCTCGCGAACGTTGCCGACGTGAAATCTCTCGTTATCCACCCCGCGACCACCACGCATTCCCAGCTCACAGAGCAGGAGCTCGTCGATCAGGGCATCACACAGAGCACCATACGCCTTTCTATCGGCACCGAGCACATCGACGATATCATAGCAGACCTCGAAAAGGGCTTTGCAGCACTTAAATAACAATTCCTACGAAAAACTCCTTATGATCCTGAAAATATAATGCCATTGGAAAAGACCGTTCCCGTCATTATCGGCGGAAACGGTCTTTTTTCTCTGCATTATCGGTCTCTTTCAAAGAACTCGAATATCAGCTGCTTTGCTTCCGGAGCTTCATCGTAACACGCGTGGCCGTAGCCCTCAAAAATATGCAGTTCGCCGTGCAGCTTTTCGGCGGTCTCCTTAAAGCAGGACGGGGAGAAGATCCTGTCCTCCGAGCCGCCTATCACCAGGACCGGGCAGTTCACCTTGCCGAGCTCGTCATACACCGTATAGCCGCTCATACTTTCGGCGAGTATAACGAACCTGTCGAGCTCCTCATAGGTATAAAGCCTTGACATTACCGTTATCGCGTCTTTGTACCTCTCAAAATAGCTGTCGGTGTAGATACCCTTTGCGAATACAAGGTTAAGACCGTCCTTATCGTGTTTTTTTGCCAGCTCAACCCATTCGTTCACAACCTTTTCAGACTCGGGGCAAAGCCGTGATATCGTGGATTCGAGCGCCATTTTCTTCACGAGCCCGGGTCGCCTTGCCGCGATGATCTGAGCGATACAGCCGCCCTGTGACACGCCGATGATATATGCGTCCCGCAGCCCGAGGCTGTCCATTACCGCGGCGGTATCTGCGCCCATCTCATCAACCGTGTATTTTTCGGGGAGCTCCGTGCGCCTGTCGAGAACATATACGGTATAGTGTTCCGAAAACATATCGTATGCTCTCGCAACGAACTCCGCGCTCTCCATAACGCTTTTTATGCTTATGCCGGGAATTATCACGAGCGGTCTTTCGCCTGTGCCGAAGCTGAAATAGTTCATTGTAAAGCCGTTTGCAGCAGCTGTTCCGATAGTGACACTCATTTATTGCACCTCCAAATGGGATCTTCTCACATTATATCACTTTTCCGAAATTTCGTCAAGATGTTGCAATTTCCAAACAATTGTGATATAATATCTCTGTTTAAAAAAACGTTTACAAGTGAGGGATATATGGCGGTATATACTAAAACTATGACAGAGGGCAGCGAATTCGGCTGTATCATTAAATTTACGCTCCCGCTGCTGTTCGGAAATCTTTTTCAGCAATTCTATAACATAGTTGATTCGATGATAGTCGGTCAGTATCTCGGCAAGGAAGCGCTTGCGGCAGTGGGCGCGACCGGCTCGATGACATTCTTCTTTTATACTCTTTGTATAGGCCTGTCGATAGGGACGGGGATACTGGTCGCGCAGCATTTCGGCGCGGGCAACGAAAAATACGTCCGCAAGCTTATAGCAAACTCCGCTTATGCAACGGCCGCGGCGGGTGTTATACTCACTGTATTATCCGTGCTGCTTGCTCCGGCAATGCTTCATCTTCTTGAAACACCCGATACGATCTTCGACGACGCGGTGGGATATATGCGCATAGCCTGCGCGGGAACGGTGGCAGTCGCCGCGTACAACTGGATAAACGCGGTAATGCGCTCCCTCGGCAACTCAAAGATACCGCTGATATTTCTGATAATTGCAAGTGTACTGAATGTCGGGCTCGACCTGCTGTTCGTGCTGGTATTCCAAATGGGTGTGAACGGCGCGGCGCTCGCAACGATACTTGCGCAGGCGCTTTCCGCGGTCGGCTGTATCATCTTCGCTTTCATAAAATTTCCGCAGTTCGGGATAAGCAGGGAAGAAGCCCGCTTTGACCGCTCTGTCGCGGGAAACTGCCTTGTAAAGGGCGTTCCGATAGCCCTGCAGTACGCGTTCATATCCGTGTCTATGATATATCTGCAAAGAACGGCAAATCTGTTCGGCGATGACGTGATAGCGTCATATACCGCGACCATGCGCGTTGAGCAGCTCATACAGCAGCCCTTCTCCTCGCTCGGCACGGCACTTTCGACATTTGTCGGGCAAAATCTCGGCGCCGGAAAGCTCGACCGCTGCATAAGAGGCTACCGTCGTTCGATGCTTGCGATGGCCGGATTTTCGGCGGTGATGCTCGGCCTGTTTTTGCTGTTCAGCGGAAATATCGTCGGCTTCTTTGTGGGAGATGCCGAGGTGATAAATATCGGCGGCACTGCTCTGAAACTTTCCGCCTGCTTCTATGTCTTTCTCGGGACGATACATACCACCCGCGGACTGCTCAACGGAGCCGGCGACGTGAATTACGCAATGGTGAACGGATTTGTGGAGGTCATCGGGCGTATAGGCTTTGCAACGCTGCTTTCAAACATGGAAGCGGTAGGCTGCTGGTCGGTATGGGCAACTTCCGGACTTACATGGTTCATAACGGGCGTTATGAGCCTCATACGGTATAAGGGCGGAAAATGGAAGCGGCACGGGATTTATGCGGAAAAAATATGAATTTTCGGAATGTATTGCAAAATCGCGGCAAATGTGATATAATATAAAAGAACAGACAATAAATCCCGAACGAAAGGCAGATCAATGAACAACGATAACGAAAGATGCGCGGTGTGCGGCGACCCGTTCACCGGTGACGATGTAAAAATATACTGCCCCGAGTGTGGTGCGCCAATGCACAAGGACTGCTACGAGATTGAGGGAAAATGCCCCAACTCCGCGCAGCACGACGTTCCTGCAAGCGGAGAAGAGGAAAAGAGCAGAGAACGTATTTTCAAAAACAGTGAAGGCTGTGAGATATGCGGTAAGCTGTTTGAGCCGAATGACGAACGTACCTACTGTCCGGAATGCGGAGCCTCCATGCACAAGCGGTGCTACAGCCTCACACATAAATGTCCTTACGAAAGCGAGCATCCCGCTGCCGACCCGCGCCTTATCGCAGGACTGCACGGAAACGGGTCGGCTGCTCCCGTATGCGATATCTGCGGGCTGGAGCTCAAAGACGACGATGAAAAGGTCTATTGCCCCGAATGCGGAACTCCCGTCCATAAGAGCTGCTGGCTGAGCTCTCCCGTCTGCCCGAACGCGGATAAGCACGCCGAAGGCTACGACTGGGAGAATGCTCATAAGCCTGTTCGCCCGGAGGAACGCTCGCCTTATGCCCCGAATGATACGGGAGAACCGAGGCGTGTGGCTTTTGAGAATTTCCCCGAGCTTATCATCGAGCACCCTATCCGCTCCCCCGAGAGCGGTGAGGAGCTCACCTGCCGCGGTGTAACGCAGAGCGAGCTTATGCACTTCCTCGGAATGTACAATTTCAGCACACCGAGGTTTTTTGCGCTGTTTATGAATATGGCGAACGCCGGGAAGGTCATTTCGATAAATTTCTCCGCGTGGATATTCGCGCCGCTGTATCACTTCTACCGCAGAATGACGGGTCCCGCGGTGATAATCACGCTCATTACCTTCATACTCACGATACCGACGCTTATCTATGAGATATTCGCTCTCGGAGATACCGATATGAACGGGCTCGATATGCTGTTTGCGTCCGCGACCGTTACTTCGTACATTATGATAGCGTTCCGTGTGGTGCTGCTGCTTTTCAACGACTATATCTATATGCGCTGGTGTGTCAGCAAGATACTGTTTCTCCGGGAAAAGTACAAGGACGAGCCGGAGGATGTGTATTTTGAAGCGCTGGAGCACAAGGGCAACCCGAGAATGATGTATGTTCTCGGCGGCGTCAGTCTCATAATGCTGCTGCTGTACGGGCTCAACCTGTTTGTCCGTGTATCCGGGATCGTATAGATCGTAAAGCTTTCCGGAAGGCTTAAGGGAGGTGAGGAGCGCTGATACTTGATAAGCTGCGTTCAATATACGAAAAATACGGCAACAGAGCCATTTATCCGTTTTTGTTCATATTCTTTTTTGCTATGAACCTTATCGGCGGCCTCGTGATGAAATATCCCGCCGTGGATCCGAACGAGCTCTCCGTGATAGCTGCCGCGGATTTCTTCGCGGGCAGGAGCTGGGCGGGCGTAATGGTCTCTATAGACTATTACTACGGCTTTCTGCAGGGTCTTATCTATACGCCGATAGTGCTGCTTTTCAGCGACCCTTCGGTGCAGTATTCCGCGATGATGGCAGTGAACGCGCTGATGATAAGCGTTGTTCCGGTGATCGCATTCTCGCTCGCGTACAGGCTCAAGACAGGCAAAGTGTGGAAATGCGTGATAACATCACTGGTCGCGGGCGGGTTCTGCTGTTATTTTGCGCATACGAAGTTCGCTTGGTCGGAAACGGTCTCCGTGGTGCTGCCGTGGGTGATAATATGGCTCGTATTCAGAGCCGGCGACTGCAAGGGAAAAGCCTCCCGCTTCTTTATGTCGCTGCTTATCGGCGCTGTGTGCGGTTTTTCGTTTGCCGCGCACACAAGACTTATCGCCGTCGTTTTTGCGCTGTATATCGCATTACTGCTCGAAAGGCTGTTCTTCGGCAAAAAGATGATAAACTTCGCCGGTCTTACTCTGTCTCTGATAATATCGGCGGGACTTGTTGTGTTTATCACCTCGTATATCCAGAAAAATCTGTGGTGTACGGACGACCCGGCTCTGCTTAAAAACACGCTCGCGGAATTCTTTGCGAGCTTCCCGGAAAAATATGCCGACGACGGCTTTGTCCGCGTCGCGGAGACGCTCAGCGCGCAGCTTTACTACTACTCCGTAACGACATGGGGCCTCGGGGCGGTATCGTTCTGCCTTTTCGCCGCGATACTCTCGTCCTGCATAAAGCATAAGGCGCGAAAAGAAGCGCAGACCTATGAGACAGATATCTCCGTATTTGCGTTTTTCAGCATACTCACCGTTGTTTTCACTATAATATTCAGCACTCTGTACCGCTTCGGGCGTGAGGATTTTACGACATATCAGGATTCCATAATGTTCGGGCGCTTCATAGACGGCGTTGTTCCGTTCGCGCTCGTGTTTGTACTCATAATGCTGTTCACACACTCTATCAGCATCAATAAGATCCTCGGCGCGTCGGCGCTGCTCGGGCTGTTTTTCATTGTATTCCTTGCGGCGGCGGCTCCCGTTATACTCGAATGCCGCTCAACGCGCATAGCGCCCGTGCTCGGACTTTACCCTCTGCGTATCGGCGCCGCGAGCAGGGAACTGCTCGATTTCGACAGCTTCCTGCTAACAATGTCGATGTCGTTCTGCGTAATGGGTGTGCTGCTCGTTGTCATAAGCTGCACGAAGCGCTATCGCTCTATCATCATATCCACGCTTATGACAATACTTACCGTGTATTCGCTGGTGTTCATTTCTGCGGTCTATCTTCCCATTTGCAGCTCGGAATCCATCAGCAAGAATGCTTCCGTCATAAAGCTGTCCGAGAGCGTATTCGACCAGCCGGGCGCTCCCGCTGTGACCGCTTACAAGATAAGCCGCCATGACGCGCTTATGCTGCAGTTCCTCAACCGTAACATCAACGTCAAGGTGACTTACGATATCGAGTCCGTGCCCGAGAACAGCTTCCTTGTCGTAAAGAGCGATGAGGACGTTTCCGCGCTTGAAAACAGCCGCACGCAATTCCTGCTCGTTGCGGAGAGCAGCGGCCTCAGACTGTACGCTTACGGCGAAAGAGCCACCGCGTATATGCTTTCGCAGAATATTAGCGAGGAAGAGGAGGAAAAGGATACGCTCATGCCGGAAAAGACCACCGCCTCGCCTGTAGTCTCCGAAAGCACCGAGACCACGACCGCTGCCACAACGGTGCCGGTCGAAACGACCACTACCACCGAGCGTACTCCGATGGTCTCTACATACACGGTGCCGTCTGTTATAACCCTGCCGGCCGACAGCCTTGACGAGTCGGACGAATGGGCGGTTATCGAGTAGGTGAGCTTATGGAGACAGAGATATTCGATCTTTTCGGAAAAGATATTTACGTCAGCCGTGACCACCGCTTCGGTACGGACGCGCTGCTGCTCGCTCGGTTCTCGCTCCCGAATTCGCGGGACAATGTCTGCGACCTATGTACAGGCTGCGGGATAATCCCGATGCTGTTCCACGCGCTCGGAAAGCCGCCTGCGGTCTGCTATGCAGTGGAGATACAGCAGGAAGCTAACGAGCTGCTGAAAATAACGGTTGATAAGAACACGCTGCATAAGCGCATTATCCCTGTTCTTGCGGATCTTACGAAGGACGACGAGCTGCTCACCGTACCACGCGGCAAAATGGAGCTTGTTACCGTAAATCCGCCGTATTACAAGGCCGGCTCCGGCGAAGAAAGGCTGTCTCCGGCGCAGGCTAATGCCCGTCACGAGCTGCTTTGCGACCTTGAAAGTGTTATCCGGGCCGCGTCGCTGCTGCTCAAATACGGCGGAATGCTGAAAATGTGTCACCTGCCGGAGCGGCTGACCGACATAATGTGCCTTATGAGAAAATACGGAATAGAGCCGAAAGTCCTGCAGTTCGCTCACCACCGTGACACCTCGGACAAGCCGTACTTGCTGCTCATAAGCGGAAAAAAGGGCGGTAAGCCGGGACTGATCGTTGAGAAGCCCGTGACCGTCGAGAATATGGACAGGGAGCTCTTCGGGGCTTCCGCACAACAATGAATGGAGGAAACAGACATGATAACAGTAAGATACGCGACACTTGAGGATATTGATCGTCTGCTCGAGATCTACGCATACTATGTAGAGAAAACGGCGATATCGTTTGAGTATGACGTTCCGTCAAAAGAAGAATTTACACGGAGATTTGAGCGGATCACCGCAAAATACCCGTTTATAGTTGCCGAAAAGGACGGAAAGACCGTCGGCTACACCTATGCCGGTGATTTCGTCGGGCGCAGCGCCTATGCGTGGTCGGCCGAGCTTACCGTTTATATCGACAAGGATTATCTGAAATGCGGCGTCGGCAAAGCGCTCTATACAAAGCTCGAAGAAGACCTCAAGGCTATGGGGATCACCAATCTTTATGCCTGCATAGGCGTTCCTTCCGAGGACGACCGTTACCTTACCCGAAACAGCATAGATTTCCATGAACATTTCGGTTTCGTGCAGATAGGACAGTTCCACAACTGCGGGTACAAGTTCGGTAACTGGTACGATATGGTATGGGCCGAAAAGATCGTAGGGAAGCATACCGGCGATATGAAAAATATCATTCCTTTCCCGCAGCTAAAGAGGTAAAGTTTGAAAATCACAGATCTTCAAACTAACGCTTTGGTGTTCCCACCCGTAGAGCGTGGGCGGTTCGCGCTTGATCGCGAACTCACCGAAGCAAAGAGGAGGCACACCCTGACGGGTGCGGATAATAATTATGAAATATCTGTTCAGAAGAA
>JAFTAG010000328.1 GCA_017458655.1 Ruminiclostridium sp.
AGCGCACGCTTCCACAGCGGGCGTTACAAAGTTCGTTAAGGAGACCGCCGTGGGCTACCTTATGAACAAGGAGATAGAGTTCCTCGGAAATGCCGTTGAGAACCCCGTAAGACCGTTCGTAGCTATCCTCGGCGGCGCAAAGGTTGCAGACAAGCTCAATGTTATCAGCAACCTGCTCGAAAAGTGCGATACGCTCATCATCGGCGGCGGTATGGCATATACATTCCTTAAGGCAAAGGGCTGCGAGGTAGGCACATCGCTCGTTGACGACGAAAAGATCGACTACTGCAAGGAAATGCTCGCAAAGGCCGAGAAGCTCGGCAAGAAGCTGCTCCTGCCCATTGACACGACGATCGCAAAGGCTTTCCCGGATCCTATCGACGCCCCTATCGAAGTCACGGTCGTTGATTCCGACAAGATACCCGCAGATATGATGGGTCTCGACATCGGCACAAAGACTATGAAGCTTTTTGCTGACGAAGCCAAGGCCGCAAAGACCGTTGTTTGGAACGGACCTATGGGCGTATTTGAGAACCCCACCCTCGCAAAGGGCACGAATGAAGTTGCAAAGGCTCTCGCGGAATCCTCCGCTACAACTATCATCGGCGGCGGCGACAGCGCAGCTGCGGTAGTACAGCTCGGCTATGCCGATAAGATGAGCCACATCTCCACCGGCGGCGGTGCTTCTCTCGAATACCTCGAGGGCAAGGTGCTCCCCGGCATCGACGTAATACAGGATAAGTGATATGGACTTTTCAAATATGGACGCGACAGGCGTTGTCACCCTCGTGATATGCGGCGGTATCCTTCTTGCCGCGGTAATAAGGTTTATAATACACATTGTCTCCAACAGAAAAGACAAGTAAAGGAGCCGCAGCCGATGAAACTGAAAAAACAGCTGAAAAAGATCTTTAAAACAGATATCGGAAAAATACTCGCCGTTATCGCGGGGATAGGTCTGCTGCTGCTCATCATCAAGGCTGCGACCCCGAATACCGTCAACATTTGCGTCAACAACGGCAATGACTGCGTCTTAAGCTTCAAAAAAGCCAAAAAGACAAAAAAACCAAAAAAGAAAAATTGACCGAAAAGGAACTCAACTATGAAAAAATCCGTCAGAAAAGCAATAATCGCGGGCAACTGGAAAATGAACAAGACCCGCCCCGAGGCCAAGGCTCTGCTCGACGAGCTGAAACCCCTCGTAAACGACATCAAGAGCGTTGAGGTCGTTGCTTGCGTACCGTTCACCAACCTCGAGACCGCTCTCGAAGCCACAAAAGGCACAAACATCAAGATAGGCGCGCAGAACTGCCACTTTGAGAAGAGCGGCGCGTTCACCGGCGAGATCTCTGCCGATATGCTGAAAGAAATGGGCGTTGAGTACGTTGTTCTCGGACATTCCGAGCGCAGACAGTATTTCGCCGAGACCGACGAGACCGTCAACAAGCGCACAAAGGCTGCCCTCGCAGCGGGCTTAAAACCGATAGTATGCGTGGGCGAACTGCTCTGGGAGCGCGAGTGCGGCATCACCGAGGAAGTTATCGCGCGTCAGATAAAGCTCGACTTCTACGATATCCCCGCTTCCGACTTCGCGAAGTGCGTTATCGCGTATGAGCCCGTATGGGCTATCGGCACCGGCAAGACTGCCACAGCGGAACAGGCCGAGGAGGTCTGCGCATTTATCCGTGCGCAGCTCGCGAAGAAGTACGATCAGGCTACCGCGGACGCGGCTACGATACAGTACGGCGGCTCGATGAACGCCAAGAACGCCGCAGAGCTGGTAGCGAAGGAGAACGTTGACGGCGGCCTTATCGGCGGAGCGTCGCTGAAGGCTCCCGATTTCACGGAGATCGTAAAGGCTGCCGAGAATGGCTGATACTCCGGAAAAGGCAAAGCAAGGCCGCAAAAAGGGCAACCTGCTGTTCAACCTGTTTCTGTTCCTGCTGGACATCGCGCTCACGCTGTTTTTGTTCGTTATGCCGCTTCTTACGGCGGGCGCTTACGGCAATTTCGCGCTGCACGAGTACATTTTCGGCGTGCTGTATGTCATCGCGAGGATCATACTGAGCAAGGTGAAGCAAAGCCGCACGACCGATATACTGTATCTGATACTGCGTATCATCGGGATCGCGGGCGTCGCGGTATATTACGTCATGCTGTTCAACTTCGGCGACTATTTCAGCTGGTTCTACCCGGTGCGAAAGTCGGTCTATATCGCGGGAAACTACTCCGACGCGGCATATTTCGACTTTCTGCCGGAGAAGCTCCCCGAGAAGACGGACAACTACTTTATGTCGTTCAAGCCGCCGATAGCTGCCGATGCGCCGAGCATTGATGTACACTTCTATACCGACGCTGCCGGAACCGCGGAAATGCGCGAGTCGGCACTGTCGCACGGTATAGTATTGCAGGAAGAAAAGCCCGAAGATATTCTGAGCAATAACGCCCATCCGCTTATGAAAAGCGAGCCCGGTCAGCCCTCCGACCTGTCGGAAGCGGAAATTTACCGGCTTCGGGAAGGCGACGGCACCGATGTGATATACCTGATTGATGAACGGACCGGCTATTGCAGGGTATTCTGGACCGGATAAATAATTTGAAAGGAAATAATAACTATGAGTATGAAACTTGTACTTATCCGCCACGGCGAAAGTGAGTGGAACAAGGAAAACAAATTCACCGGCTGGACAGACGTTGAGCTGTCCGAGAACGGTGTCGAGGAAGCAAAGAAGGGCGGCCGCGCTCTTAAAGAAGCTGGCTTCGACTTCGATATCTGCTACACATCTTATCTTAAGAGAGCTATCCACACGCTCAACAACGTGCTTGCGGAAATGGACAGAGAGTGGCTCCCCGTTATCAAGGCGTGGCAGCTCAACGAGCGTCACTACGGCGCTCTGCAGGGTCTCAACAAATCCGAGACCGCGGCAAAATACGGCGAGGAACAGGTAAAGATCTGGAGAAGATCGTTTGACGTACCGCCTATGGCTCTTACCGAGGACGACCCCCGCAACCCGCGCAAGGATCCCAAGTACAGAGACGTTGATCCCAAGCTCCTTCCCCTCCAGGAAAGCTTAAAGACCACTATCGAGCGTGCAGTTCCCTACTTCGAACAGGAGATCAAGCCCAAGATGCAGGCCGGCAAGCGCGTTCTCATCGCAGCACACGGCAACTCCCTCCGCGCTCTCGTTAAGTATTTCGACAATATGAGCGACGAGGATATCATCAACGAGAATATCCCCACCGCTATCCCGCTCGTTTACGAGTTCGACGATAACTTCAACGTTATCAGCAAGTCCTATCTCTGCGACCCCGAAGAGCTCAAGGCTAAAATGGCCGGCGTTGCTAACCAGGGCAAGGCAAAGTAAAAGAGAGACAGACAAGTACAAAAACTTCCCCGGCCGGAGGCGGGGGAAGTTTTTTGATCCGACGGCGATACCGACAACGCTATTGTGAATTTTGTATTGTGAATTCTTTTTCCCCGCTCAACAATTGTGAATTGTGCTTTGTTATTTTCTGCTCTCCGCTATTGCTTTCCGGGTGATTTTATGATATAATATATCTGTAATTTCGGCAAATGTGGAAAGCAGGGTACACTACCCCGTCTTTACCGGACAAAAAGGAGATAACTATGCTTACAGACATCGAAATAGCCCAGCAGACAAAAATGCTGAAGATCAGCGAAATAGCCTCAAAGCTCGGCATTACCGACGACGAGCTCGAACCCTACGGTCACTACAAAGCCAAGGTCTCGCAGGCCTGCATCGACCGCCTCGCTTCAAAGCCCGACGGCAAGCTCGTTCTCGTCACCGCCATAAATCCCACCCCCGCCGGCGAGGGCAAGACCACCACAAGTATCGGCCTTTCCGAAGGAATGCACAAGCTCGGCATAAACTCCGTGCTCGCGCTGCGTGAGCCCTCTCTCGGCCCCGTATTCGGCATCAAGGGCGGAGCTGCCGGCGGCGGGTATTCGCAGGTTGTCCCCATGGAGGACATCAACCTGCATTTCACCGGCGATATGCACGCTATCACCGCTGCCAACAACCTGCTCTGCGCGCTTATCGACAACCATATGCAGCAGGGCAACGCGCTCGGCATCGACCCGCGTATGATACAGATCGACCGCTGCCTTGATATGAACGACCGTGCTCTGCGCAACTGCGTTGTGGGAATGGGTTCGAGAATGGACGGCGTTCCGCGTCAGGATCACTTCCGCATTACCGTCGCTACCGAGATAATGGCGATACTCTGCCTCGCGGACGACCTCCACGACCTTAAAGAGCGCCTCGGCCGCATACTCGTGGCTTATACCTACGACGGCAAGCCCGTATATGCCCGCGACCTTGAAGCTGTAGGCTCCATGACCGCGCTTCTGAAGGACGCACTCAACCCGAACCTCGTACAGACTCTCGAAAACAACCCCGCTATAATCCACGGCGGTCCTTTTGCCAACATCGCTCACGGCTGCAACAGCGTCCGCGCCACAAAGCTTGCGCTGAAGCTCGGTGACTGGTGCATTACCGAGGCAGGCTTCGGCTCCGACCTCGGCGCGGAGAAATTCTTTGATATAAAGTGCCGTTTCGCGGGACTGAAACCCGACTGCGTGGTACTTGTGGCAACTATCCGCGCGCTCAAATACAACGGCGGTGTTCCGAAGGCCGACCTCGGCACCGAGAACCTTGATGCGCTCAAAGCAGGTATCGTGAACCTGCGCACACATATCGAGAATATGCAGAAATTCGGTGTGCCGGTAGTCGTAGCGATAAACCACTTCTATACCGACACCGACGCCGAGATCGCGTATATTAAGGAATACTGCGAGAAAATGGGCGTTTCCGTTGCATTCTCCGATGTGTTCCTCAAAGGCGGCGAGGGCGGTATTGAGCTTGCAAAGACTGTGATCGAAACAGTGAATAAGGGCACGAGCGCATTCAAGCCGCTCTATGACGAGAAGCTCCCGATAAAGGAAAAGCTCTCGATCATCTCAAAGGAGATATACCGTGCCCGCGGCGTCATCTACACCGCAAAGGCCGAGAAGGAGATAGCGAAGATCGAACAGCTCGGCTTCGGCAATATCCCCGTTTGTGTCGCAAAAACGCAGTATTCGCTCTCCGACGACCCGACCAAGCTCGGCAAGCCCGAGGATTTCGATATCACCGTCCGCGATGTGAAGCTTTCCTCCGGCGCGGGATTTGTCGTTGCGCTCACCGGCGAGATAATGACCATGCCGGGACTGCCGAAGGTTCCCGCCGCGAACAATATCGCCGTTACCGACAGCGGCGTGATCTCGGGGCTGTTCTGATGAACACGCCCGAAGTTTACGAGACCGGCTCGGCCGAGGAAACTATAGCGGCTGCGGAGCGCTTTGCGGCGTCACTGAAAGCCGGTGACACTGTGCTCTACACCGGCGAAATGGGCGCCGGCAAGACCCACTTCACCAAGGGGATAGCGAGGCATTTCGGCATAACCGAGGGCGTTGCGAGCCCGACCTTTGCGATAGTAAATGAATACACGGGCGGCACGCTCGATGTGTTCCATTTCGATCTGTTCCGCATTTCTACGTTCGACGACCTCTACGCCACGGGATTTTTCGATTACCTCGACCGCGGCGGCATCATCTGTGTCGAGTGGAGCGAGAATGTTCCCACGCTGGCCGAAAACCTTGAAAACGTGTGGCGCGTCGATATCGCCAAAACCGGCGAGAATTCACGGCGAATAACGATCGGCAAATAAAGATATCCCCTGTCAGTAACGACAGGGGATGATTTTTTATTTTATCACGCCGTTCAGCAGTGTCGCGTTGTTCTGCTCAAAAGCGAACTTGTTGGTTTTGAGCGTCCATTTGCCGCTCTTCGACGACTTGACGGTCACGTCCTTCAGTGTAAGGCTCCCGGTAAGCGAAATGCTCGTGCTGCCGAAGGTCACGGTATGACCGTTGCCGTTTATGATGAGCCCGGCGTATTTGCCCTTTGACGGGAGCTTCAGAGCGCCGCTGACGGTGACATCACCGAGCAGCTCGACGGTATATACCGTGCCCGCCGAGGCAAGCTTTGCGATGTCGCTCACCATATCCGCCCAGTCGCAGTACGACTTGCCGTCGATACTAAGCAGCGGCTTACGCAGATATACCTTGCCGGACTTCTCAAAAAGCTCGTAGGTCGGGTCGGAAACTGCTCCGGAAACATCGAAGATATAGCCGAGATACTGCTCCTTGCACTTGAAAACGAGCTGATCGTCGAGCGGCTTATCCGATGTGAGGTATATCTTTCCGGACGCGCTGCCTTTCAGTGTTATGGGCTTTGAGGCGTCCGTAAGGTGCAGGGTGCCGCTGCCGGAAATGCTGCTTCTTATCGTTACCGACGCACCGCTTTTAATATTGAGCACCGCGCCGTCCATGAGCACGAGGTCATAGACCGTGAGCGCCTTGCCGATCGTGAGAGTTCCTTCAACGATCACCTTTCCGTAGCCGGAGACGGTGTCCATAGCGGTAGTTCCGCCGACGGTGAGAGTGGTCTTTGCGTTGCCCTTTACGGTGGAATTTGCCGCCTCAACGTCGTTGAGCACAAGGTCGCCCTTTGTGGTGTTCACCGCGACCTTCTTGCCGTCAAACTCCACATTTTCAAGAGCAAGGCCTCCCGCCGCGCCGTTTATCGTGATATTCTGCTTCTTGCCGTTCTTTTCCGCGACAAGCTTCATATCTGCCAGAGTGAGCTTCTGCGAGGGCTTTATGGAAGCGCTCCCTGTAAATGTCAGGGTATTTCCGTCGCCGTCTATCGCTATCTCTGTGCTGTTTTTCGGGAATTTCAGAGTCTTTACGGAATCGTCCTCGCCCATTGTAATGACCTCGGAACCGCCGCTCGCGTTCTCAACGGCCTTGGAAAGATCGCTGCCGTTGTCCTTGCCGTTCTCGATGACCTTCCACGCTGCGGGAGCTTCCTTCGCGTACAGCGTGAGCTCCGATGTTACGGGAGTATCTTCAAGATACAGTACGGACATCGCGGGATCCGTACACCAGCCGACCAGCTTGTTCCCCTCAGACGGCTCAATGTCCGGGAGCTTCACATATTCCCCGTGCAGAACGTTCGCGGTGCCGTATTCCGCGCCGTTTAAGATGAATGTCACCTTGTATTCGTCCGCCTTCCACTTCGCCGTGAGCGTCATATCGGACTTCACGGGAGTCGTAAGGTCGAAGGGCTCGCCGTCGAGCAGCCAGCATTCGAGCGTAAAGCCGACTTTTGATACTGTGGGAGCTTTCAGCGTTTTCCCGTATTCGACTATCTGGATCTCCACCGGAGTCCCGCCCGCGCTGTTGAAAACGACGTTGTACTTTTTCACAGCCCATTTTGCGGTAAGAGTTATGTCCGCCGTGATCTGCGTTTTGAATTTGAACGGAGCATCTCCGAGATACCAGCCGAGGAAGCTGTGACCCTCGTATGTGGGTTCCGCCGGCTCCGACGCGGTCTTTCCGCTCTCAACAGTCTGCGGCGCTACAGCCGACCCGCCCGCGCTGTCGAACGTCACCTTGAACGTTGCGACACCGCTGTCTATCCACTTTGCGTACAGCGTAAAGCTTGATGTAACGGGTGTCGTGAAGTCATATTTAACTGTCAGCCCTGTGTTCGTGTACCAACCCTCGAAGTTAAAGCCGTCCTTTGTGGGCGCTGTAGGCTCGGTGGCTGTTTTTCCGCTTACGACTGTCTGCGGCGCTACCGCCGAACCGCCGTTGCTGTTGAATGTAACTGTGAAAGCTTCTTTTTCCGTCCACTTTGCGTACAGCGTAAAGCTTGATGTTACCGGCGTCGTGAAATCATATTTAGCGGTAAGCCCCGTGTTCGTGTACCAGCCCTCGAAGTTGAA
>JAFTAG010000329.1 GCA_017458655.1 Ruminiclostridium sp.
GTCACCGAGATGATGGGCAGCGAAATACATATCCACGCGCTCTGCGAGACCGGCAAGGATGTGATCCTGCGCGTTCAGATCGCGGATATGACCGACGAAGAGCAGCTTGAACTGATAAAGCGCAAGCACTTCTCGTTCACGATACGCGAGCGCACGGTCAATATCTTCGACCCCGAGGACGGCCGTAATCTTGCGGTCAAGGACGCGGCGGCTGTTCCGAAGAAAGAGGAAAACATCGCCGAGCTCGATATGAAGAAAAACAAGAAGGATAAGAAAAACAAAAAATGACCGTAATGAATGACCGGAGCAAGACCGTACAGCTCGAAGACATTGCGCGCGAACTCGGAATATCGAAGACGACCGTGTCGAGGGCTATCTCCGGCAAGGGCAGGGTCAGCAGCGATACGCGCGAAAAGGTTTTCGAGTGTATGCGCAGAATGAATTACTCGCCGAATATGATGGCCAAAAGCTTCTCCGAGAAGCGCACCTACAACATCGGGGTGGTCATACCGTCGGACGACATCGACACCGAGACGCCGTTCTTTCAGACCTGCCTTATGGGTATCAGCAAGTGCTGTGCTCCCCGCGGCTACGACACATTGGTCATCGGTGCGGAGCGCGGCGACCTGTCGCATCTCAAACGCATCATCGGCAGCAGAAAGGCTGACGGCATCATCATCACCCGACCTATGCAGAACGGGCTGACGGAGCAGCTCCTCACCGAGAGCGAGATACCGTATGTGACGGTGGGGCGCAGCTCGGAGTACGGCGCCGTGACGATCGACAGCGCTCACAAGGAGGGCTGCTTCGAGCTCACGTCCTACCTGCTGATGAACAACAAGCCCTCAAAGCTCGGGCTTATCCTCGGAAGTATGGAGCAAAGCGTCAACCGCAGCCGCTACGAGGGCTTCGTCAAGGCGGTAGAGAGCGCGGGCGGTCTGATCCCCACAAAGACGATATTCCTCGGCGTGAACGGCGAAATGCAGCTGCGGCGCGTCATAGAGGACTTGCTGCAGCGCGAGTGCGGCTGCGTCATCTGCGGCGATGATATGATATGTATGTATGTCATTAATATGCTCGGCGCAGTCGGTAAGGTAATTCCCCGCGATATAAGAGTGGCATCGCTCTACAACAGTATGTACCTCGATATGTACTCCCCGCCTATAACCGCCCTCAGCTTCCGCGCAAGCGATCTCGGCGCCACCGCCGCATCGCTCCTCCTCGATATGCTCGAGGGCAAGCAGACCTCTCAGGAAACAATGCTCGGCTTCGAAATGCTCATCAGAGGCTCTACAATGTAAGAGAGTCGCTGCCGCTCGAGAGGTCGCTACCGCTCGAGACTGCGCTAACGCGCTTGGGGAAGCCGCCCCCAGCCCCACCTTTTCAAAAAACTTTGCTGGCTTCGCAATTAGATTTGTAAGTTTGTGCGTGATTACGCGCTAACCCCCGCCTTTTCGGCTGGGGTCTTCCTTTTTGTGGGCTGCCGTCCCACGGGCACGCGCCCGACGCGATCCGCGTCGAGAGTTTCATCTTATTGATAGCTTTCGTCCGCGTTGCGGGACTTTGCTATGGAGATAGTCGAGGCTCTGCGAGAGGCGGGGCTTCTTGCTTTTTATTCGCCCCCGCGGGCACGCGCCCGAAGCGATCCGCGTCGAGAATTTCAGCAAATGGCAGCCACCTGCCCGCGCCACAAGACTTGCTTTTTATTCGCCCCCACGGGCACGCGCCCGACGCGATCCGCGTCGAGACTTTGTGCAGGCTGTCAGCTTTCGTCCGCGCCGCAGCCTTGCTTTTTATTCGCCCCCGAGGCAAGAAAGGTCGCAAATCTGCACAGTACAGGTCGTGGTGCGGTATGCTATAATTGAAGGTGCGACGGGGAGGTGCAGTTTCTCTTGCTTCCCACCCTGCCCCGTCGGTGCGCACCGACAGCATACCGCAATCCGTTTGTCAATGGGAGGCTCCGAAAATATTTTTCCACAGATAACAGAGGAAAAATATTTTTGGACACCCTTGACAAGCGGATAACGACCGGTCGCAGATGAACCTACAGTGAGGAAGGCGAAATAATATCCCGATAGATGGAATTTGATAGTTCTTCCATTTCGGAGAGGTTATACGAGGGCTTGGAAGCGGGTGGAGCGGGCTTTTCATGTTCAAGTTTTTCCCACGCACGGACGGCGGCCTTCCAGTCATACATTTTAGTTCTGCCGAAAATCCAGTTATTGGCGCTGTAATAGTCATAGAAGCGTTCCGGGTCGATATTACTGCTGCGTGATTTGCAGTATTCCTTTATCTGTTCAACGGTGGGCGGAGCCTGCATAACGGACGAATCGGGATTTTCAGAGAGAGTGAGCGGAGTGCTTGTCACATTATCACTCTCATTCTCAAAATCATTTTCGTTTTCATTCTCAATTTCAATA
>JAFTAG010000052.1 GCA_017458655.1 Ruminiclostridium sp.
CCCGCTTTTGCGGCGGAATACGCGACCTCGCAGGAGGCTCCGTAAACTCCCCAGACGGACGAAATATTGATAACGCAGCCCTGTTTGCGGCGTATCATCGGGCGCGTTATTTCGCGCGTCAGCAGGAACACCGCGGACAGGTCGATGTCGCAGAGCCGCCGCCACTCCTCGTCCGTTACATCGTTTATCGGCTTTATCAGCGCGATGCCCGCGTTGTTTATCAGTAGTGTGCAGCTTTCGCCGTATCTGTCGAGCTTGTGAAGCTCGCTTGCGTCGGAAAGGCCGCATTGTACCGCGGTGGCGCCGTACTGCACCGAGAGCGCCTTTGCGGCAGCTTCATTTTCGTGATAGGTGAATATCACCTCGTAGTCGGCGGCGAATTCCCGCACGAGCGCCGAGCCGATAGCACCCGTGCCGCCCGTTATTATTGCCGTCCTCATATCATTATATACCGTCCTGCACGTCCGTTATTCCGGTATCGGAGGTCTCCGTCCTTTCCTCGGTAACGGCTTTCACGGAGCTTTCGGGGCTCGCGTTTTTGACAACGATATCGTTGTCGTCGGCGAACAGCTTTATAAGCGTGGGAGTATTCGCCTCCGCGTCGATGATAAGATTTGCTATCGGGTCGGAGACGTCCTCGCGTATCACCCGCAGTATATCGCGGCCGCCGTACTTTCCGCCGTGCGACTTGTGAGCGATGTATTTATAAACGCTGTCGTCGATGTCGAGACTTGTTCCGTTCTCTTCGAGCGCCTTTACGGTATCCTCGAGCTGCAGCTTCGCGATATCGGCATAGTTTTCCTCGGTGAGCGGGGAGAATACCACGACTTCATCTACACGACCGAGGAATTCCGGCCGCAGGAAGTCTTTCAGAGCCTTCATTGCCTTTTCTTTGGACAGGTCGCCGGTAGTCTTGGCAAAGCCCATTCCCGACTCTCCGGTCGATGAACCCGCGTTCGAGGTCATACATATCAGCGTGTTCTCGAAATTCACCTTTCTGCCGTGGGAATCGGTTATCCTGCCCTCGTCGAGAATTTGCAGGAGAATGTTCATCACATCGGGATGAGCCTTCTCTATCTCGTCGAAAAGTATCACCGAGTAGGGGCGTCTGCGGACTTTTTCGGTAAGCTGTCCCGCCTCGTCGTAGCCCACATAGCCGGGAGGCGAGCCGATGATCTTGGAGACGCTGTACTTCTCCATATATTCCGACATATCGAGCCTGATGAGCGGCTCAACACCGCTGAAAAGCTCCTCGGCGAGCACCTTCACGAGCTGGGTCTTTCCGACGCCGGTAGGCCCCACGAAGATGAACGATGCGGGTCTTCGCTTGGTGGTGAGGTTAACGCGGGAGCGCTTTATGGCTTTCGCGACCTTTTCGCAGGCCTCGTCCTGTCCGATGACCTTCTGTTTGAGAGAGCGCTCGAGCCCCGATATCCTGCGGAATTCGGTCTCCATTATCTTCTGCGCGGGTATGCCCGTCCACATCTCGATAACGGTGGACAGGTCGGCCGCGGTGAGCTTCACGTTCCCGATAAGCGGTGTAAGGCGCTCTATCTCCGCAGCGTTTTTCGCGCGCTCGGTCTTTATCTCGGCGAGCTTTTCGTAATCTATCTCGCTTTCTTCCATTATCTCTTCCTCGCGGCGGTCAAGCTCCTTTTCGAGGTGTTTGCATTTTTCGAAAGCGGTGAGCTCATCGCTCTTGATGCTCGCGCAGGCGCCCGCTTCATCGAGCAGGTCTATCGCCTTGTCGGGAAGGTATCTGTCCGTGATATACCGCTCGGCGAGCGTAACGCACGGCTTTATCAGCGAATCGTCTATCTTTATCCTGTGATGCTCCTCGTAGTAGCCCTTTATGCCCTGCAGCAGCTCAGCGGTCTCGTCGATGGTCGGCTCGTTCACCGTTACGGGCTGGAAGCGTCTTTCGAGCGCGCTGTCCTTTTCGATATGCTTTCGGTATTCGTTGAAGGTGGTAGCGCCTATGACCTGCAGTTCTCCGCGGGAGAGCGCGGGCTTGAACATATTCGCGGCGTTCATGGTGCCCTCGCTGTCGCCCGTACCCACAAGGTTGTGCACCTCGTCGATGAACAGTATTACGGTCCCGGCGTTCTTGATCTCCTCGATAAGCGATTTTACGCGGCTCTCGAACTGCCCGCGGAACTGCGTCCCCGCGACGAGCGCCGTCAGGTCGAGCAGGAACAGCTCTTTGTCCTGCAGGCGGAACGGTACGTTCCCGTCGGCGATACGCTGGGCGATACCCTCGGCGATAGCGGTCTTTCCGACGCCGGGCTCACCTATGAGGCAGGGGTTGTTCTTCGAGCGGCGGGAGAGTATCTGTATCACGCGCTCGATCTCCTTATCGCGGCCGATTATGCGGTCGAGCTTGCCTTCCTTCGCCTTCTCGGTGATGTTGGTGCAGAAGGTGTTGAGGAATTTGCGCTTTTTGGCGAGAGCGGCTTTCTTCTTTTCCTCTTTGCGGCGCTTTTTCTCGGCTTTGAGCTCCTCGGGCGTCTTGTTCTGCTTTTCGCCGGAAGCTCCCCCCGGGGGATTTGCGTCGAAGAAGCGCTGGAAGAACGCCGGCATGGTACCGCCCGCCTTGAAGCCGTCCACGGCATCTTCATCCTCTTCATCGTCAATATCGTCGAACTCGTCCAGCTCGTCGTCGAGATCCTCGTCACCTTCTTCGTAATCTTCCTCGTCGTCGAAGTTCGGCATACCGAGCATCATATCCACGTCGTCGATATCCTTGTCCGAGATCCCCATTTGTTTCAGGTAGTTATCCACCTGCGGGATCCCGAGCTCCTTGGCGCAGCGAAGGCAGTAGCCGTTCTCGAACTTCTGCGTCCCGCTCATTCCGGACATAAATACCACGGCGGGTCTTTTGTGGCATCTTGAGCACATCATATCCATAGTCATTTTTCCTTTCTTTTGGAGGTACTGTCCGTCCCGTTACAGCAGTTTCAGCGGGTCGAACGAATACAGATATTTGAAGATAAAGGTCTTTTCTATCGTCGTTTCGTTGAGGAACACGAGCTGATCCCCGCAAACCGAGATGAGCAGCTTCATCACCGTACATATCACGAACAGCACGATGAACGCTTCGATGATACCGAGCAGCACTCCGAGAAATCCGTTCACGGAGGATATTATCGGTATGCGGTTTATCACCTTTGATACATTTGCGATTATATTCAGCAAAAGCAGCACGACCGAGAAGATAACGATAAATGTCACGACCTTCAGCGGCGTCATCACTACCGGTGTTATGATGCCGTTCATTACGGCCTCTGCTGGAGTGCTCTCGGCGGCGGTTATTATCGTTATCACCAGACCGTACATGGCGTCACGGCTCCCCGCCGCGAGGTCATGCCCCAGCCCCCGTAAGCTCAGCGAGAACGTGTCCTCGAGCGTGCTGCCGACGTCCTCGAACACGCCGAACATTTTGCAGGTGTCGGGATTTGACGTGATAACGTGCGCGAGCACGACATTCTCCAGCCCGTAATTTTTGAGCTCCGACCGCGACACCGAGACCTTTCCCACCTTGATGAGCGAGAAATCCTGCCCGGGGGTTATCCCGAAGGCTTTCAGGTCGGCATTCTCTATGCCCGTCTCGCTCAGATCCAGCACCGACAGGTCTATTATCGCCTTGTCCCTGTCGTCGAATTCGAGCGGTATATCCCCGATATACACTTCATTCGCTTTGGCCTTGGTCATATCGACCATTGACAGTCCCCAGATGATCTCCTGATCGAGCACGCTGCCGAGCTTGCTGCTCATATCGGCGTCGATCCTTTCGCGGATATACTTGTCATAGATGTTCTCGGCGATTATGCCGCTGAACGAGAAAGCCGTGATGAACGCGACTATCGCGGCCACCGAGCTTATCAGCACTCCCACGGCGCCTTTTCTTCCGCCGCGGAACATAAACGCCGCCGTTATCGCAATGACAAGTACATCGAGGAACCAGAAAAATTCACTTCCCATAGATGCTCCTTGGATTATCCTTCCGCCGCGGTTGTTACGGCGGGCAAACCTACCGTGATGTTCACGGTATTTATCTTATCATAGCCGAGCAGGAACAGGTCTCTGCCGATCTTTACGAACTTTGTGTGATCGTCGTTCACGAGCGCCATTTCGTTCTCGTTTTCCAGCTCCGCGTCGTATATCCTGAGCCTTGTTCCCTCGAGCAGCACTATCCCGTCCTCATCGAAGGTGAGACAGCTCGTACCGGAGGACACGAACCCGTATGCGGTCTCCTCGGCGCTGCTGTTGAGCACGGTGAGTGTGTTCCTTCCCGACGAGACATCAAGGCAGTGCAGCGCGCAGCCAAGGCCGCATATCGAGAAATGCTGCAGCCCGCCCGAGTATGTGTGCACGGTATTGGTGCTGCCGGTAGCGGTATCGAGCGAGATCACGGCGTTGTCGCAGACGCACAGCACGCAGCTCTTGTCCGCGTACAGTCCGCAGGGCAGACTGTTGTTCTTGAGCGAGCGGTACCAAACGCTGCCCTCGGTGCTCTTTATCGAGAGCTTGTAGAAATTCGTCACGATATCGCCGTTCGCGGAGCTTATCGTCGATACGATGATATGCTCACCGTCGCCGACGAAGCTTACCTGCATCACGTTCTCGTCCGCGAACTTGCGGGTGTATCTCCAGTTTCCGCCGTCGTCGTAGATGTACAGCACATTGGAATACCGCGAGGAGTCCGTCACCACGGCGGCGAGGTTGTCGCTGCCGACGCAGGTATAGATTATCTTGTCCTCGAGCGTCTTCTGATAGATAAGGCTCGACCTGCTGTACAGTGCGAAGGTGTAGCCGGACTTGTCGAAAAGCAGTATGCGTTTCTCGTTGGTGGAGATCTCCGGGGAATTGTACCCGTGCTTTAGCGCGTAGAGCTGCCCGCCCGACTTGTCATAAGCATACAGGTAGGTGTCCGTCAGCAGGGCGAAGTTATCGCCGAAGCGTTCGAGCGTGTATTCGCTGCTCCCGGGGAGCTCTATCGGGAACCCGACATCGTATGACGTCTTTGTCTCCACCTTTGAGGCGATACCTCTGAGCGGCTCGAATATCGTGTCGGCGTTGAGCCACACTATCGCGAAGGCGATGACCGCGACAAGCGCAATGATAAGCTTCACAAGGTTCTTGCTCTGCTTTTTCTTCTTGCGGTATTTTGTCAGGTCGGTGGTATTTCCGACCGTCTCAGTGCCGTTCGCGGTGACCGTTTTGGCGGTCTTTCCCGCGTGCAGCTCCGACTTGTTCAATACTTTCATATCTCTCCTTCTTCCGGATAGAATACCCTGTTCAGGTACAATCCGTGTGCGGGTATCGTTATCCCCGCGTATTCCCGCACGCCC
>JAFTAG010000330.1 GCA_017458655.1 Ruminiclostridium sp.
AAAAGCGCCCGCGACGACGAAAAGAACGACAGTCGCAACGCTCATCGGGATAAACCCGCATATTATATAGAGCGCAACGCTCACCGCGTCGCAGAATACGATGACCCACTTCTTATTGAAGCGGTCGGCGAGCTTTCCGCCGATGAGATTGGCAGGCAGCATAATTAGGCTTCCGGCAACAAAGTAATATGAAATAGCCGAAGCAGAAAGATCGAGCTTCTGGCTCAGTATCATGGTCATCACCGGCCAGATCATACTGCCGAGGTTTGTGACCATTCGTCCGAAAAAGAGGATATACACCTCGCGCCGCAGTCCGCGGTATTGATTTATAAGATTCATAGGCAATTAAAACGGGCGGGCAAAAATACCCGCCCTTCCGCTTCAGTTCAGCTCCGCTCTTACGCAGTCGAGGGCGGCGCGGATGACCTTATCCATATCGAAATACCTGTACATACCGAGCCTGCCGCCGAAAATTACGTCCGGTCGGGATTTCGCAAGCTCCTTGTAGCGCTCGTAGAGCGCGCCGTTCTCAGCATCGTTTACGGGGTAGTACGGTTCCATGCCGGGCTTCCACTCAGTCGGGTACTCTCTGGAAATAACCGTCTTCGGCTGCGTGCCGTAGACAAAGTGCTTGTGCTCGATGATGCGGGTATAGGGTATCTCGCGCTCTGTGTAGTTCACGACCGCCGAGCCCTGGAAGTTATCGGTGTCAAGCACCTCGGTTTCAAAGGAAACCGTGCGGTACTGCAAATGTCCGAGCTCGAAGCCGAAAAACTCGTCGATGGCGCCAGTGAATACAGTCTTTGCGGCGATGCCGTCGTGACCCTTGATGAACTCGAAATAGTCGCAGTTTAGTATCACCTCGCTGCCCTCGAGGAGCTTTTCGACGATTTTATCGTAGCCCTCGACGGGTATGCCCTGATGCGGATCGGAGAAGTAGTTGTTATTATAGGTAAAGCGCAGCGGAAGACGGCGGATTATGAACGCCGGCAGATCCTTGCAGTCTCTGCCCCACTGCTTTTCGGTGTAGCCCTTGACGAGGCGCTCGTAGACTGTTCTGCCGACAAGCTTCAGCGCCTGCTCCTCGAGATTCTGCGGCTCGTCGATGTTGTACGCCGCCTTCTCCTCCTCGATTTTCGCCTTCGCCTCGGCGGGGGTGCGTATATCCCACAGCTTTGCGAAGGTGTTCATATTGAACGGGAGGTTGTACATCGTTCCCTTGTAGTTTGCTACCGGGGTGTTCACGAAGTTATTGAACTTCGCGAGCTTTGTAACATAATCCCAGACCTCCTCGTCCGAGGTGTGGAAGATGTGCGCGCCGTAGCGATGCACCTGAATGCCCTCCACGTCCTCGACGTGGATGTTGCCGGCGATGTGGGGGCGCTTGTCGATAACGAGGCAGGTTTTGCCCGCCTTCGTCGCCTCGTGGGCGAATACGGCGCCGAAAAGTCCCGCGCCGACTATGAGATAATCGTATTTTTTCATGCCTGCACCTCAGTTGAAGCTGACGAATTTGTTTGCGACCTTGTAGCCCCACTTGGCGATATCCCTGCCGGGCTTGCCGGGGAGGTTCATCGCGACGCCGTAGAAGCCATAGCGTATCTTCTTATACTCCCACGGGTGATTCTCCTTGAGCCACGCCCACAGCTCCGCCTTCTTCGCGAGAAGCTCGTCCGAGCCGTCGATGAGGCAGAGAACGCTCGATACGGTCGTGATTATCTCCTGATAGTCGAGAATGACCTTCCGCTGTTTCGGGTGCTTTATGCTTGCGACGTCGACCTGCTCGAAAAGCTCCTTGTTCACTCTTATCTGCTGGTCGATGCGCTTTATCATCGTCGCCTGCTGGACAGACTGATCGTCGCGGCCGATGAAATAGTGGTAGAAGTTGACATTCAGATAGTACATCGTCTCGACGTCCTTGAGCGGCACCGTCGCGTAAATGTTGTCGACGTAGAAGGTGTGCTTCGGCATGACCATTCCGCTCTTGATGAGCACCTCGCGGCGGTAGATCATAGCGTGCATGAGCATATAGTGGCCGACCTCGAAGTGACCGAACTCGTCCCACGTGAAAATCTTATTGACCGGGAACGCGCTGCGGTAGTCGATACTCTGCTTCTTCTCTACTCCGACCTTGTCATAGACAAAGTTCGAGATGAGCAGATCAACGGGCTTTTCCATCTGAGAAAACTCTCGAAGCTTTCCGAGTATCTGACGGAGAACGTCCTCGTCCACCCAGTCGTCGGAGTCCACTACCTTGAAATACAACCCCGTGGCATTGGCGAGACCCTTCATGCAGGCGCCGCCGTGTCCGGCGTTCTCCTGGTGCACGGCCTTGACAATTGTCGGATATCTCTCCGCCCATGAATCGGCAATCTCGGCGGTATTGTCCTTCGTCGAGCCGTCGTTGACTATGATGACCTCCATATCCTCGCCGCCGGATACGAGAGTGGAAATGCAGTGGTCCATATATGCGGCGGAATTAAAGCAGGGTACTGCAACGCTCAGTAATTTCACGTTACTACCTCCATAGAATTAGTCTTGTCTTTTTATTATACACTACGGCGACGCATTTTCCAAGTCAGTTTTCCACAAATGTGGAAAAATTTTATCCACAACGGGGTTTCGGAAGTGAAAAAAGCCGTTGATTTCCTGTTTATCATAAGTGAACGGAAAAACCTCGGATTTCAATTCTGGGATGAAAGTGAACACCATAGAATATGCCTTTTCCCACAAGTTAAAAACTTGTGAATGTCCTTGAAATATGGTATAATGGAACTATCAAAAAGTAAGGGCTTTTGTCTATGAAATATCTCAACGTAGTACAAAACTATAAATACCGTCTCTATGATTCAAAGCGCAATAAGTTCATTGACGCCAAGCTTAAAATAGCAGCAGAGATTTGGAACCACTGTATTGCCTTGCTTCGTATGTATTACAGGATGACCGGGAAATATATCTCCCCAAACAGGATGAAGGTATATGTTACTCGTCTAAAAGCACGGACAAAATATGCTCATTGTAACGAGCTCGGGTCTCAAGCAATACAAGACGTCATTGAACGAATTGGACGTAGCTATGAGGCGTTCTTTAATCACATTAAAGGTAAG
>JAFTAG010000053.1 GCA_017458655.1 Ruminiclostridium sp.
ATAGAAACGTATAGCGCGTTCGTTCCCTTTCAGCACCCACACAGCAAAGCGCTTCTTTTCGGGCATCAGCGAGAGCGCCGTTTTCATCAGAGCATACCCTGCACCGCGGCCGTAATGCTCTTTCAGAACATATATCGCGTACACCTCGCCCGCTTCGGCAAGATCGTCCCCGCGGTAAGCTCCGAAGTCGGTGAACCCGATCACGCAGCCGTCCTCGACCGCGATATATGTGGTATAGCCGTTATCGAGCGCTCGGTGAGCACGCCCGAGCGACTGTTCATAGGTTCTTTCATCAAGGAACGTCTGATCGACAAGCCCGGTGTATGCTTCATTCCACGCGTTGTAATGCACGAACGCCTTACCGCACAGGTCTTCTTCCGTTCGTGCGTGTCTGATTTCCATTGCCTCCACCTCTATTTCATTGTATTTGAAGAATTATTCCCGAAAATTATCTCCCGTATCTCCTTCTCGGCGTTCATCACCTCGTCGTGAAACTCCGACGCGGACATACGGTAGGCGCCGCTTCCGAGAATGATGATCTGCTCGAGCCTGTCCGAGGTCGCCACGCGGACGCGGTGCTTTTTTGCAAGTTCATGTGTCGCTTTTTCTATGAACATATCGGCGGTCTCGGCCTCTTTGGTGTAAATGACCGAAATACCGTTCACTTCCTCTACTTCGCGGTACTTCCCCTTTACACGATACGCATCGAACACGAGTATCAGCTTACAGCGCGTAAAGCCGCTGTAATTGCACATAGCGTCGATGAGCGTCTTGCGGGCAAGATCGAGGTCGTCGGCGGCGAGCGGGCTCAGTTCCTCCCACGCGTAGATTATGTTGTAGCCGTCCACGAGCAGGTATTCATCGCCCTGCACTTTCGGCTTATATACGAACTCCTTTTCGGTGTTCTCTTTTTTCTTTTCCGTGTACATCGCGTTACGCGGGTCGCGGTCTATCTTGCCGTAGGTGCGCTCGAATATCGCCATGAGCTCCTTATCGTCATAGGACGGCTTCGGAGCCGCGCGGCGAACGGGCATTTCCGGCTCGTCGGCAGGTCTCTCGGTCTGCAGCACCGGCGGCAGGTGCATATACGACGGTACCTCGTTCCATTTTACGGCAAATCCCGCCCCGTGCGCACAGAATACGCTGTCCGCGGTATTGTCAAGGTCGGTCTCCGGGTCGTAGCCGATATCGGCGATAACATTTTCGGCGTTCTCACAGGGACAGTATCCCCCGAAGGTGAATACGGCGCGTCCGCGGCCTTTGGTGTAGCCCGCGACCTCGGTCTGATAGCCGCGCATCGCCGCTATCGGCGCTTTTGCTGTAATTACCGACATTTCGCCGCTCTTTTCCGGTTGTGAGAATTCTGCTCCGAGTCGCTGCAGATCGCTCATTGCGCGTCCGACACATTCGTCCGGGAGCTCCAGTCTGATATCGTAATACGGCTCCAGCAGCACGCTCTCGGCGTTCATAAGCCCCATTCTCACCGCGCGGTAGGTCGCCTGCCGGAAATCCCCGCCCTCGGTGTGTTTGAGGTGTGCTCTGCCGCCCGCGACAGTGATCTTCATATCGGTTATCGGCGAGCCCGTGAGCACGCCGAGATGCTGCTTTTCGGCAAGGTGGGTGAGTATGAGGCGCTGCCAGTTGAGCGCGAGCTTGTCCTCGCTCACTTCCCGCCCGAACACAAGTCCGCTGCCTCGCGGGAGGGGCTCCATTATAAGGTGAACCTCGGCGTAATGCCGAAGCGGCTCGTAATGCCCGACGCCCTCCACCTTGCCGGCGATAGTCTCCTTATAGGCTATGCGACCCTCGCCGAAAGACACGTCCAGCCCGCAGCGCTCCGCTATCAGCGTTTTCAGCACTTCGAGCTGTATCTCGCCCATTAAGCTCACATGGATCTCTTTGAGACGGTCGTTCCACGATATCCGCAGCATCGGGTCTTCCTCGCCGAACTGCCGTATCTTTGAAAAGACCGTGTACGCGTCGGCGCCGTCCGGGCAGATGAGCCGATATGACAGTACCGGCTCGAGGAACGGCTTTTCCGTATCGCGCTCGATACCGAGACCCTCCCCCGCATACGCGGAGGGCAGCCCTTCCACGGCGCAGACCGTCCCCGCGGGAACCTCGTCCGCCGTGCGGAACCGGCTCCCCGAATACACACGAATGCGGTCGGCTTTCTCGGGACTATGCTCCCTGCCGCATTCTGTCACGGATTTGACTTTGAGTGTTCCGCCCGTTATTTTCATATGAACAAGTCGGGTGCCGTCCTCTGAGGATATCTTATATACCCTCGCCCCGAAGCTTTCCGGGCGCACGGGCTCCTCGGTGTATCTCACCAGCGCGTCGAGCAGCCTGTCTATGCCCTTTATCTTCAACGCCGAGCCGAACAGGCAGGGGAATATATCCCTGTTCATAACGGCCTTTGCAAGCGAACTTTCCGATATTTCCCCGTTTTCGAGATACTCGTCCATAAGGTATTCCGAGCAGGTCGCGGCGGCTTCGTCAAGCTCGCTTTTCTCTGCCGAAAAATCCACCACGGAACCGCTAAGTCGGCGGGTAAGCTCCGCAAGGTGGTATTCCTTCCCGTAAGACGAGATATCGGTCTTGTTCACAAAAATGAAAACAGGAACATTGTATCGTTTCAGCAGTTCCCAGAGCGTTACAGTGTGGCTCTGTATGCCGTCGGTGCCGCTTATGACGAGTATCGCCGCGTCGAGCACGGAGAAGGTGCGCTCGGTCTCGGCGGAAAAATCGACGTGCCCGGGAGTATCGAGCAGGGTGAACACAGCGCTGTCAAGCTCCATTACCGCCTGCTTGGCGAAAACCGTGATACCGCGGCTCTTTTCTATGGAATGCGTGTCGAGAAAGGCGTCGCCGTGATCGACCCGACCGAGCTTTCGTATCGCGCCGCTCGTATAAAGCATCGCCTCGGCGAGCGTGGTCTTGCCGGAATCGACGTGCGCGGTCATGCCTATGACGAGACGCTTCACTGCTCCGAGCTCTCCGCAGCCTGTCTGTACGCCTCGTCATAAAGCAGATCCTGACAGGAGATGCCCTTCTGCTTTCCGGGGAAGCGGCGCTTGTAGCTCCCGTCGGGGAGCATATCGCGCGCCTGCATATTGTCGCTCTGCATAAGCGCGAAGATCTTAAGGAGCCGCTTCTTTACCGCGTCGGAATACACCGGCAGAGCCACCTCTACGCGGCGCAGGGTGTTTCGGGTCATCCAGTCGGCGCTGGAAATGTATATGTCCGCATCGTCGTCCTCACCGAAGATGTATATGCGGGAATGCTCGAGGTAGCGGCCTACTATGCTTATTACCTTCACGTTGTCGGTGAAGCCCTCCACGCCCGGGCGCAGACAGCATATACCGCGGATTATAAGCTCCACGGGAACTCCCGCCCTGCTCGCTTCTATAAGCTTATCCATGAGCACCTTGTCGGTAAGGCTGTTGAGCTTTACGCGGATATGGCCGCTGCCGCCCTGCTTCTGCTTCTCGATCTCGCGGTCGATAAGGTCTATCAGCTTGTTCTGCAGGCAGTGAGGAGCCACGAGCAGGTGCTGCATATGATCCACCGTCTCGCCGAGCGTGAGCGCCTGGAACACCGCGGACGCCTCGTGCCCGATATCCGGGTCGGCGGTCATTATCGAGATGTCGGTGTAGAACCGGCTGGTCTTTTCGTTGTAATTGCCGGTGCCTATCTGGGTGATGTACTTTATTCCGTCGCTCTTGCGGCGCAGGATAAGGCAGAGCTTGCTGTGCACCTTGAGCCCGTCGAGGCCGTAAATGACGTGGCAGCCCGCACGCTCGAGCCTTCTGCTCCACTCGATGTTGTTCTCCTCATCGAAGCGCGCTTTCAGCTCGACGAGAACATCGACCTGCTTGCCGTTCTCGGCGGCTTCGGCCAGGCTCTCCACCACCTTGCTGTCGGAGGCGAGGCGGTACAGCGTCATCTTTATGGAAATGACGCTCGGGTCGTGAGCGGCGTCGCTGAGCATTTTCAGAAACGGGCGTATGCTCTGGTAGGGGTAATGGAGCATCTTGTCGCCCTCCTCGATCTGGTCGAGTATGGAGCGGCTCTCGTCGAGATCCACCGACCTCTGCGGGTGCCGCGGCGCGTAGAACAGCTCGGAACGGCTGCGCAGCTTATCGGTGATACCGGAAAAGAACGATACATCGAGCGGCGTGTTATACATAAACACCATTTTATTGTCAAGATTTATCTGCTCGCACAGCTTCTTCACCGTCTCGTGCTCGATGCTGCCGGTGACCTCTATCCTCACGGGACAGAGCTTCTTGCGCAGCTTCACCACCTCAGCCATGTGGTCGCGGTAGTTCAAGTCCTCGTCGTAGATGCTGTCGGCGTCTATATCGGCGTTTCTGGTGATCCTCCCGAGAGCGGAATGCTTCACCTTGTAGCCGCTGAAAACGAGCGGCAGGCAGTGCAGTATCAGCTCCTCTGCGAGCATAAAGCAGCCCGTCCTGTCGGGAACGGGGATGAGCCGCGGGAAAACGGTGCTCCCGCAGGGGACTATGCCTATCTTTATCTTTTCCGACTTGTCGGAGCCGTTTTTATCGCCCTTGCCGCCCTTTGCGGTAAGGGACGCAACGGCGTATATCTCCTTGTTCTGCAGGAACGGGAACGACTGCTTCTTTCCCACCACGAACGTTGACAGCAGCGGCATAAAGTCGTTCTTGAACATTTCGCGCAGATATTTTTCCGACTTCTCGCTGATATCGGAGAGATCGAGCAGCGTGATACCCTGCTCGGCGAGCTTATCCATAAGCTTTCTGTACACCTTTTCGCGTCTTATGCACAGTTCCCGCGTTCTTTCCACCGCGGCTTCTATCTGCTCGGCGCAGGTCATACCGGTCTTATTCTCACGGCTCTCCTCATCGAGCAGCATCTGGTCGTGCAGGCTCCCTATCCTCACCATATAGAATTCATCGAGATTGCTCTGGAAGATAGACAAAAACGACAGTCTTTCACACAGCGGCAGCCGCTCGTCCTCGGCCTCCTCGAGCACTCTCTCGTTAAATCTCAGCCACGAAAGCTCGCGATTCTCAAAACACAGGTTTTCCATTTTTCATACCTCGCATACATCGATTTGTTCACGCCGTCGTCCCTCAAAGAACAGACCGGCGCTCCATACACATATATTATAATTTTATAACTTGCGGCGTGTTTTGTCAAGAAAATAATTCGCGGGACAATATGTTGAATTTGCACAAAATTATTTTCAAATGTTTAAGTTATATTGACTTTTGAAAAAAAATATAGTATAATATGTCAATAATGCAAAAAAGGAGGCGATGAGTATGGATGTGACCATGGAAATAAAAAACCCGTATTTTGATATATGCGCGCTTATCCTTCTGTCATTCCTGCTTGCGGCCTGCTTTTTCAGACGTATGACAAAGGGCAAGATGAATATCTGCTATATCCATATGGTAGCCGTCTGTATCGCGACCTGTGTTTTCGATATCGCCGCCATAATCCTCGACAATATCGGCGACCCGGCCAACGATACCATACAGTTCATCTGCCATACGTTCTACCTGTTCCTGCACAACATCACTCCGCCTCTGTATCTTATGTACATAATCGCGCAGACGGATACCATGCACCGCTTCGGCAGGAAGAGAGCCGAGCTGTATATCGTTATAATCCCCACGGTAGCTTTCGCGGTGATATTCGCGGTCAACTTCTTCAACGGTATGGTGTTCACCGTCGATCACGGTGTTTATACCCGCAGATACTTCTCGAACATCCTGTATGCGGTCGCCATATATTTCTGCATTTTCTGCGTGGTCTATCTGATAATATGCCGGAATCTGTTCACAAAGAAACGGCTGACTGCCTTCATCATCAGCTTCCCGATGCTGTTCGCCGCGGTAATGGTCGAAAAGCTGTACCCCACCGTACGCATAGAAATGTTTGCGCTGGCGATAGGTCTGCTGTTCATTGCAATGTTCATACAGCGTCCCGAGGCTCTGATAGACTTCAACACGGGCGTGTATAAATTCAACGCCTACGCCGTCGATATGAAGCGTAATTTCATCAACAGAAAGCCCGTCGATGTCATACTTATCAACATCGCCAATTATCTTCAGATACAGGAGATACTCAGCTACGA
>JAFTAG010000331.1 GCA_017458655.1 Ruminiclostridium sp.
ACTCTCCCGTCCTCTCTATGCAAACACGGTCTAATGGCGGGTCGTTGGCTTCGTTTGTGAGGTTTATACAAATGATGACCTGCTCTTTCGTCACGATCACGCGGTCAATGAATATGTTCACGAGCTTTTCTATGTCCTCCACCGAGTATTCAAGAACCTGTGAAAGCGCGTATTCAAAATGCTCCCGCGTAAAGATCGGGGAAATACCGTCGCACTCGCTGATAGTTTTTTTGAGCGTATCGCGGCGCTCCTCAAGCTCACGCAGGGCGGTGAGCAGACTTTCCGGAGCTTTGCCGGAAAGTATCGCGTTCGTGCCGTTCTCAATGCGCTTTTCGACTTCTTTCAGCTCCGCACGGAGCGGGATAGTCGGATCTTCGGGCTTGCTGTGCTGATATTCTTCATAAGCGGCGGCAGCGAGTTCTTTTATCTTTTCGGGCGTGAGATATTCATACAGCGCGTACTTTATCTTGTCGTGGAGCTTGTCCGCCTGAATGATGTGCTTGCGGCAATTCCGGCAATAATAATAGTTATAATTAGTCTTTGTGGGGTGCCCGCAGAGCTTGCCGCCACACGTTCCGCAGACTGCCTTGCCCGTCATAAAATAATGAAAATCCGGAGTACGTTCACGATAACGTGTACGGGCTTCAGATTTACGGGACTGTACACGTTCCCACGTTGCCGTATCAATAGCGGCAGGAACGGGCATGACCTGTTCACCGTACTTGTAACGCCCGATGAACAGCTCATTGCAGAGCCATCGGTGAATGGTGTCGGGCTTGAATGCTCTGCCGTTCACGGTCAGACCCTCGGCGTTCAGATCGTTTGCAATGCGGTTGACCGCCTTACCGTCGGCGTACTCGGTGAAAATGCGGCGTATTATCGGCAGCGTTTCGGGGTTTAATTCAAGCCGTCTGTCCACGATCTTGTACCCAAGCGGCGTTGAAGTGCTGATATAATAGCCCTTTTGGATAGTCTCATGCAGACCTCTTGTTACTTTGCGTGAAAGTTCTTTCGAGAAATATTCGTCAATGCTTTCAAGCATACCCTCAAGGATAATGCCCTCGGGAGTGTCGGACAGCGGTTCGGTGGCGGACACGACGCGCACCCCGTTATCGCGGAGCTTCTTCTTGTGGATAGCGCTGTCATAGCGGTTGCGCGCGAAGCGGTCGAGTTTGTACACGAGGACGGTATCGAACGAGCCGTGCCTGCTGTCGGCGATCATCTTCTGAAACTGCGGACGTTTGTCGCTGGTGGCGGACATGGCGCGGTCGATGTAATGCCTGACTATCGTGATACCGTTCTCGGCGGCGTACTTTTCGCAGACATGGAGCTGTCCCTCTATGCTCTGCTCGGTCTGATTGGCGGACGAATAGCGACCGTAAAATACTGCTTTTCTCATGGTATCATATCCTTTCGTAAATGTGGTATATAGCTATTGACATATCCGAAAGAGTATGCTATAATATATATGATGATTGTTTCATAAGGTTTTTTACTCTTTTCGGATCATAGGGATTGCCCCGTATGGCGCTGAAAATGCGCTGTACGGGGCTTTTGTTGTGTCTAAGGGTAAATTATACCCCCTCGGTTTGCGTGGCTGTACGGGGCTATTTCTGCCGCTTTCCGCGCGTGACGGTTATGCCGTGCTGTCCTGCGGCGGCTCTTCCTCGCCGAAGTCTTCTCTCTCGAAGATATTCCCGAACAGTTCCTCCAGCATTGCAATGAATGCACGTCTTGATTCAAGAGACAGCTGTGTGTAGCCCGAAACGATCGCTGCATCTATGTCCTTGACTTCCTCTTCCGAGAGCGCCCCGACCGGCAGTGTGTTCATCGCCCTGACGGGCGTGCGCCCTAAAAGGTAGTCGGTGCTGACGTGGTAGAAGTCGGCGAGTTGCATAAGTATTTCGGCTGTTGGAAGTCGTTTGCCTGTTTCATAGTTTTGATAAGTATTATAGCTGATTCCCGCCATTTCGCAAAAATCCTTTGCGCTTGAAAAGCCTTTAATCGTTCTCAATTCCTTTAATATGTCTTTAGTTTCCATTATATCACCACCTTTCAATATTATTATATCATACGTTCGTACTAAGTGTCAATATAAAAAATGCGATAATTTAGCACAAAAATACTGCGTAAATTCTGTGCAACCATACAAAAATACTATCTATTCAGTATTTTTGTACTGAAAACCATTGACATAATAGTACAAACGTGCTATAATATAATCACAGCAAGGGAAACGGAGGTGCGAAGCTATGAAATACACATTGAAAAGTTTCCTTGAAGATTACGAGGGATTTGATTTTGAGCACGGAGAAATAGTAATAGTAGATCAGCGCTGCGGCAAACAGTATATTTGCAAATACCAAAATGGTAAGCTGATTCATCACTACCACGAGTTCAAAAGCGAGTATGATCGGGAATTGTGGAGTTGGACACACACTGCACAAACAATGCTTATTGTATTATAGTGCAGGATGGAGGGAGGGGGTGATGAAAGTGTCGGAAAGGAGAACGGCATGGAAGATATGACGAACGAACAGTTCAAGACCTTCATCAAGATGATAATTCAGATCATTGAGGACAGCAAGGACAAGACCGAGGCGGTCAAAAAAAATAGAAGCCTTAATCACTAAGGACTAAGACTTCTACCCACACAAAATCAAGGTTCGGGCGGTACTTGCCGCCGCCCTTACCATGATTATTCATTATACCATACGACGGCAAGAATGTCAATACCCTATCCTGCACAATTTTCGGTGTCGGGAGTTGCGCAGGGCGGGGGGAGGGGGGTGATGAAATGGAAAACATATCATTGAGGGGCTGTAAAAGTGCCAAGATCGAACAAGTCATAGTCACAATAGCCTTAAAAGGTTCGGGAACGAAAGACGATCCTTATAGAGAGGTCGCGCAGTATTGGACACTTGACGGGAAACTGTTATGTGAGAAAGTCAACGGTTTGTAAAATTTTGGGCTTCTTTAATCGTAAGTTCCATATCAATAAAATCGACCGTTGCGGAGATAAAGTTTTTCAAATCTTTCAAACTGTAATCAATGTTTTGACGCACATAATGCGTTTCATCATTGCCGAGCCATGACGAAGCTCTTGCAAGTGCTTTTAATTTATCATTTTCCATATAGTCGTTAATGCATTGCCCTAACATTTTTCGCTTGATTTCTTCGGAATTATTCGGATTTAAACTTATTGCATAATCCTTGATAAGGAATTCAAGCGCTTTGCGATATCCCATACCGCATATTTCAAAAAGGCTTTGCTGCTCCGATTTATAAGACTCATTGTAAATCTTGCAAAAATCGGGAGATAAGTTTTTGATGTTATCAGAAAACCCCTTTTCTTTTGAAGGATACGGTATTACAGAACAAAGGCTTAAATCGTAATCCGAGATATCTTGATACGTAGCCAAAAAAAGATTCTCACATATCGGGCATAGAAATAACGCAGTTACAACAGGGTAGTTTTGAAAGCGGGGTTCATTGTAATAGGAAATCAGATGTTTTGGAAATGCACCTTTAACACAATAAGGACACGCAAAAGGCAATTCAATACGAAAATGTCGCTCAGTCTCACCTCCTGAGATGTCAATAGCATTTATCATTAAATCCATAGTTAAAGCAACTCCATTCACAATATTTGTATCAATTATAATACAAAGCGAAAGGAAAGTCAATAGCCATGCTGTATTTATTCAGAAATATCCGTGCCGAACTGAAAAAGCGCAAATGGTCGATAGACCGTTACTGCGGAAAGCTCGGAATAAGGCGAAACCGCTTTTACAACTGGGAGATGAAGAACGATCTTCCCGCAAGCTATCTTATCCGGACGGCGGAACTTTTCGGAATGTCGGTCGATGAACTGATACATTAAGCATTCTACACCAACATCCTCTTATAACCCCGAAGCGCGGGCGGGGAAAGTCCCGCGCAGAAAGTGAGGACATATGAAAGAGAACACAACAGCACGCGATGTATCGCCCGAAAAGGTCAAGACGGCTGTAGCAGGCATGAGCTTCGAGGACAAGCTGTTCGCAAACGCTCTTATGCAGATGGGGCTTGCATACGAAGCCGCCAAGAACAAGGGCAAGGCAGACGGAAACAAGGCTCGGGCATGAGCCGCAACATGAAAGGAGTAGATCATGACAACAACAAACATTCAGGTCATCGAAATGCAGGGCGTGAGGGTGCTCACCACTGCACAGCTCGCCGAGAGCTACGGTACGGACACTAACACAATAACGCAGAACTTCAAGCGTAACAAAAACCGTTATGAAGAGGGTAAGCATTATGTATGCTTAAAAGGTGAGGATTTACGGGCATTTAAGAGCGAAATGACAAATTGTCACTTCGCCAAAAACCTCAACGTTCTCTACCTCTGGACAGAACGCGGCGCACTTCTCCACGCGAAGAGCCTTAACACCGATACCGCGTGGGAGGTCTATGACCGCCTTGTCGAGACCTACTTCCGCGCCAAGAAAGCGCAGGCGGCACTCAACGAGCTTTCGCCGCAGTTACAGTTTATGATACGCATGGAAACGGAGCAGAACGCGCTCAAAGCCAAGGTCGCGGACATCGAACAGCGGCTCGACAGCATGACCGCCGAACCCGAACCCGAACCGCCGAAAGCCCTCCCGAAGAAGTGGAGCGAGCGCGAAAAGGACTATCTGCGTAAAGCCTACGCCCTCGGTCAGACCGATACGGAGATAGCCGCTGACCTGGGGCGCACGGTAGATTCGATCAAGAACAAGCGCCGTGTCCTTGGGCTTTGCGGCAATCGCTGCTCGAAATGGAGCACCGACGAGGATAAGAAGCTCGTGAAGCTCTACAACAAGGGGCTGACGTACAATGAGATCGGGAAGCTTATCGGCAGGAGCTACGAGGCAGTGAACAGCAGGCTCGGAAGGCTTAGAATTAAGGGCAAGGTGTAAAAATATGAAACAGACCGAATGCAAAGTGACAGTCGCCGAGACCGCAGGCGAATACAGTCCGCACAAGCTCTTGACCCTCGCGGCGTTCCTCGCGGAACTCGCGGCAAAGGCTGACCCCGAAAAGGTAAGGCAGTACGCGAAAAAGAAGAGAGGAGAGAAAACGGCATGATGATTAAAGACATTCTCCACCGCCTGCGTAAAGGCACGGAGATCAACGTGTACTACATCAACGCCGACGGCGAACGCAAGACGATATACACCGACTTAGACGGTAAACCGCAGTCATATGTGCGGTGTGCGGACGTGTTCAACATCAGCGTGAGCGATAACGGAGTTTTAGAGTGTGAGGTGGAGGAGCCATGAGCGAAAACAAAAGAGACTTCGTCCGTGAACTCGGCGAACTGCTCCGCAGGTACAGCCGCGAGGACATCGAGTGCATGACCTACGATATGGATAACGACGGCTTTGAGGCGGTGACTATCCGCTACGGCAACGGCTATGAAAAGTCGAGAAACGTCACGGGTGACAGCGTTATCGGGATACTCTCGGACGTGTACAAGGCTTTACAGTGAGGTGCGGGAATGAGATGTACAAAGAACCCGCGCCTGAAAAACCGTGGAATCGCAATGTTTGCGGAACGTGCTCTGGAAATAAATTTCGAGCATATGGGGATTATCCTGCGGACGCTCCACAAGTATTTCATGAACCCGTTCAGCTACCGGACTTGCGGGGAGTTCGTCGCGGAGTACACCCGCACCGCCGCCGAGTTCGACGAAGACCCCGAGACCCGCGACTACATGATCGACAGGTGCCTGAAAGATATCCCGTGTCTGCGCCGTGAAGATGCGTGGGAGATCGTGCGGTATTTCTCGCGGCGTGCGGCGGCTCCGCTTGACAGGGCGATATATGCGTGGAAGCCCTACGAAGAACTTTTCGTGCTGAACATTCTGCTCATTTTGATACAGCTGCACTACGATCATCACTGGGGCGAAAAACGCATGACCGAACTGCTGAAACTGCTGAAATGCGCCGACACGACCGCGCCGCTTGAATGGCTGAAAACGGCGGGTGTCGAGATCGCCGCCAACGATAACAGCGTTTATGAGCTGATATCCAAGATCGAGCGCAAGGACAAGCCGATATCGACCGCCCGCGAACAGCTCGATGTACGGAGACAGCTGGAAGCGCTGAAAGCGTATCAGAGCGAGGTGATGAAATGATCGACCTCGCCTACATCATCGAGAGTGCCGACTATCGAATGTACCGCGCCTGTCCCGAGATAATGACTCCCGATGTGAAGCCGTACAAGCCCGTTCTGCGGATAAAGTACCAAAAGCCGAAACGTATCGGGCGGCGCGGCGGTCACAGCTCAAAGACTTTGCCCTGCGAGAAATGGTGCGGGAGAAGATCGTGCGCGGACATCATCGCAGTCGAAAAACAGGCGCGTGAACAGGGGCTGTCATACGGGGCGTTTATGGCTAAGAAGAGAGGGTGATGCAAAAATATGAAAGCGATAATCATAGTATGCGTGATCGCCGCGCTGATGATAATATGCGGAGTTATCTGCTGTCTCTGCGCGGCTGACGAGGATGATTTCGAGGAATGGAGTGAGGACGATGAACAAGACCGACAAACTGACCCCGCACCAGCGCATAGCCTTTCTTAACGCTATCGCCGAGCGGGACAAGCTCATAGCCGAACAGCGGCGCGAGATAACGCACTATCGCAGGCAGTACGAGATAGCCGTCAAACGCCGCCTCCACGAGCGGCACGAGCGCACCGAACGCCGCAAGGACAGGATAGCACTCGCGGTGCTGCTTGCGGTGATCGCGTTTGTGTTCCTGCCGATGACGGTCGGCGCGTTCCGGCAGACTATCTTGTGGGCAAGCGGAATGTGAGGTGATAGCGTGGACAAACTAAAAGTCCTTGTTGCTTGTGAGGAAAGCCAAAGGGTATGCACGGCGTTTCGGGAGTTGGGACACGAAGCATACAGCTGTGATATCATCGAGCCGAGCGGAGGACACCCAGAGTGGCACATACTCGGTGATGCGCTTGAAGTGCTCGACAAGTCCCGCAACGGCAGACCGATTTTTACAATGTCTTATGATGTGATAAACTTAAGCGACAAATGGGATATTATCATAGCGCACCCGCCCTGCACATATCTTTCAGCGGCAGGAGCGGTAAGGCTGTACGACAGCAATCACCAAATCAAAGATTATGAGCGATACAAAAAGGGAGTGCTTGCGGCTGAGTTTTTCAAGGCGTTTTTGAACGCTGATTGTGAACATATCGCCGTAGAAAATCCCGTACCATTAAAATGCTATGCTCTCCCCAAATACACGCAAATCATACAACCGTACTTTTTCGGCGACCCGTGGAAAAAGAAAACGTGCTTGTGGTTGAAAGGACTGCCGCCGCTACAGCCCGACAATATAGTGCAGTCAAAGGGCTATTGGATAGGAGCACACGGACGTGACAAAGCACCATACGGCATGATAAAGGGATTCAGAGATCAGAAGACCCGTTCAAAAACGTTTGAGGGTATTGCAAGGGCAATGGCAGAACAGTGGAGCACATACGTTTTGAGTGAAAGGGAAAGGTGAGCACATGGAAGCATTTCAAACGATGATGATTGTTTACATCACGATCTCGACCGCCTGCGTTATCGGGTGCATAGTGGCGACACTGCTGGTGTATCTCGATAACGCTAAAGCTAAGAGGGCAAGCAGTGCAGAAATTGCACATCTTCAAGCAGAGGTCAGAGCCTGCCGCGAACTGCTGCGTAGAAAGGAGAGCAAAGGCAATGCATGACGAAGAGTACGACCCGGGATTGTGTGTTGGCTGTGAAGTGTGCTACTTCCCGCCGAGAGACTGCCCGAAGTGCAAGATCGTCCCCGACGACGAGGACGGCTGAAAAAGGAAAAGGCTCGCCCGTGCTGCATACGGACAAGCCAAAAGTCATACACCCTAAGCCCGAAAAAGGTTTATATTCATTATACACCATTTCGGCGGTAATGTCAAGGGAAAGGATAAAAAATGAAAACATTCATACCGAATCAGGAAGCCGTCATCGAAGAGCAGCTCCGCGACGAAGATCATAAGCGCGATCTGAAATGGGTGCGGGAGCGGCTTGAAAAGGCTGAAAAGAAGCTCGAACAGCTCGAATACGAGTGGCAGAGCTCGGGCTACGGCTCGCGGTCGGCGATCACAAAGCTCGAAAACGAAGTACGGCTCTGCCGCCTTGCCATGCGCGGACTGGAACAGGGGTGCCGTCGCTGTGAACTGAGGTGGCGGAATATCCACTCGACCACCGACACGCTCGAAAACGAGAAAAAGGCGGGCTTCGACAGGATAGATATTGACAGGGCGATAGATCTGATAAAGGCGATGTATTAAGGAGGAAAAACCATGCCCAAAAAGGCAGGAAAATTAACACTGGAGGAATCGAAAATGACAGCAACACTTACACTTAATGACATGACGATCGAACAGGCGGGGGCGGTGCTCTCGCTCCTGAATGAAATGCAGAACGCGGAATGCTGCGCCAACAAAGCCGACAGTGCCGCCCACGCGGACGGAGTACCGCTCTTTGAGGACGATATGCCCTCTGCGGCGGAAGACCTTGCGGCGGAGACTGCGGAGGTGTCAGCCGACGAACCCGCCTACACGATCGAGCAGGTGCGCGCCGCTTTCACGAAGTATGCAAAGACGAACGGCAGAGAAGCCGCAAAGAAGCTGCTTGAAAAGTTCGGCGCGGGCAAGGTGACGGAGCTCAAAAAGACCGACTACGCCGCAGTCATGAAGGAGGTGTCCTGATGCCTTCCGAACACGCAAGGCTTTCTGCTTCGGGCTCGAAGAAGTGGCTGAACTGCCCCGGCTCTCTGCGGCTGGAGGAGCAGTTCCCCGACGGGGGCAGCGGCTACGCAGCGGAAGGCACAACGGCACACGCGCTGGCGGAGCTGAAACTGCTTGCGGCAACGGGGCATATCACCAAAGAGGACTTTATGAAGCGCACTTCGGAGCTTGAAACCGACGCGGAGATGGACGAGTACACCGAGGGTTACAAGGATTATGTGCTTGAACGCTTCGCGGCTGTAAGCGCCGAGTGCCCCGATGCGAAGCTGTCCGTGGAGGAGCGGCTGGAGCTCTCCGAGTACGTTCCCGACGGCTTCGGCACGGGCGACGCGGTGATCGTCGGCTTTCATGTGCTGGAGATCATCGACCTCAAATACGGCAGGGGCGTTCCCGTGAGCGCGCAGGATAACCCGCAGCTCATGCTCTACGCGCTGGGCGCTCTCACGCGGTACGACTGGCTCTATGACATCAGAAAGGTGCGTATGCACATCTATCAGCCGCGCATAGACAACATCGATATGTGCGAGAAAGATGTCGATGAGCTGTATATGTGGGGCTCGTGGGTCAAGCAGAGGGCAAAGCTCGCGCTGAAAAAGAACGCTGAGTGTGCGGCGGGCGACTACTGCGACAGCGGCTTCTGCAAGGCACGCCCGATCTGCCGCGCCTATAACGACGAAAAGCAGCGGCTGGCGTATCTCGACTTCAAGCAGCCCGCGGAGCTTTCCGACGACGAGATCGCGGAGGTCATCGGCAAGGCTGACGAGCTGGCGAAGTGGGCGAAGCTCGTGAGCGAGTACGCGCTTAGTCAGGCGGTGAACCACGGCGCGAAGTACAGGGGCTTCAAGCTCGCGGAGGGGCGCAGCTGCCGTACATACACCGACGAAGCGGCTGTCACCGAACGGCTCGAAAACGCGGGCTGTTCGGAGGACGACATCATCACCAAGAAGCTCAAGGGTATAACAGAAATGGAAAAACTGCTCGGTAAAAAGCGCTTTGCAGAGCTGCTCGACGGGCTGGTCATCAAGCCCACAGGAAAACCCGTGCTCGTCCGCGAATCGGACAAAAGACCCGAATTAAACACGTCAGACACGGCGAAAGCCGATTTTGAAGATATAATCAACGGAGGTAAATGAAAATGGCAAAGACTAACAAAACAGCAAGCACAAAGGTAATCACAGGCGAGGTGCTTTTCTCCTACGCGCACGTTTTCGAGCCCGCGTCGATAAACGGCAGCGAGCCGAAATACAGTGTGTCTATCCTCATCGATAAGAAGGACAAGAAGACCCTCGAACGCATAAAGGCGGCTATCGAAGCGGCAAAGCAGGCGGGGCTTTCCAAGTTCGGCGGCAAGATACCCGCGAATCTCAAACTGCCTGTGCGTGACGGTGACACCGAGCGTGAGGACGACGAGGTCTACGCGGGCAAGTATTTCATCAATGCCAACGCCAAGACCAAGCCCGGCATATTGGACAAGGGCGGCAATCCGATCATTGACACGACCGAGTTTTACAGCGGCTGTTACGGTCACGCAAGCATTACGTTCTACGCCTTCAACACGAGCGGCAACAAGGGCATAGCCTGCGGTCTCAATAACATCATGAAGACCCGCGACGGGGAAGCCCTCGGCGGCAAGTCTCGCGCTGAGGACGATTTCGCTGACCTCATCGATGAAGACTTCGGCGGCGATGACATTTTCGGTTAAATCATGCGGGTGCTGGGTATAGACATCGAGACATACAGCGGCACTGATCTTATCAAGTCGGGCGTATATGCGTACAGCAGTGCACCCGATTTTAAGATACTGCTGTTTGCGTATGCTTTCGATGATGACGAGGTAAAAGTTTTCGAGCCGGACAGCGGCATTCCCTGCGAGGTGCTTGAAGCTCTGACCGCCCCCGACGTGATAAAGACCGCCTACAATGCCGAGTTCGAGATCACCTGCATACAGCGGGCATTCGGAATCGATCTCGACCCCGCGCAGTGGCGCTGTACCATGATACAGGCGGCGGAGCTGGGGCTTCCGCAGTCGCTGGCGCAGACGGCGCAGGCGCTGGGGCTTTTCGCGCAGAAGGACAAGCGCGGCAGGAAGTGCATAGACTTCTTCTCGAAGCCCTGCAAGGCGCTGAAAGACGCGCCGCTTCTTGACGGCGATATGCGGCACACGCCCACCGATGACCCCGAACTGTGGGAGGTATTTAAGGAATACTGCAAGCAGGACGTGGAGGTCGAAAGGGCGATAAGAAAGCGGCTCGAAGCGTTCCCGATAGCGGAGAGCGAACAGCGATTATGGGTGCTTGACAAGCGCATAGCGGCGAGGGGCTGTCTTATCGACAGACAGCTTGCGGAAAACGCCGTGCGGTTCGGGGAGAGGTATACGAAGGAAAAGACTGCGGAAATGCAGCGGCTCACGGGTCTCACGAATCCAAACAGTGTCTCGCAACTCAAAGCATGGCTCGAAGAGCGCACCGGGCAGACATTCGACGTGCTCGACAAAAAGGCGGTCAAGGCTGTTCTCAAAGACACTGCTGACCCGCTTGTAAAAGAAGTCCTGCGGCTGCGCTCGGAGACGGCAAAGACCAGCGTGAAGAAGTACGGCGCAATGCTTGACTGCACCTGTCCCGACGGGCGGGCGAGGGGATTCCTGCGGTTCTACGGAGCGGCAAGAACGGGGCGCTGGGCGGGGGCGCTGGTGCAGGTGCAGAACCTGCCGCGGAATCATCTGCCCGACTTGTCGGAGGCGCGTGAGCTTGTGAGAGCGGGCGATTACGAGCTGTTCGAGATGTGCTACGGGAGTGTTCAGCAGACGCTTTCGGAGCTGATACGCACGGCGTTTGTTCCGTCAGAGGGCTGCCGTTTTATCGTGTCGGACTTTTCTGCAATAGAGGCGCGTGTAGTGGCATACTTAGCAGGTGAAAAGTGGCGGCTGAAAGTATTCGAGGACGGCGGCGACATTTACTGCGCTTCGGCTTCAAAGATGTTCGGCGTACCCGTCGTTAAGCACGGGGTCAACGGACACCTGCGGCAGAAAGGCAAGATCGCGGAGCTTGCTTTAGGCTACGGCGGTTCGGCGGGGGCGCTCAAAAGCATGGGGGCTCTCGAAATGGGTCTTGCGGAGGAGGAACTACAGCCGCTTGTCGATTCGTGGAGAAAGTCGAATTCGAAAATATGCCGCTTCTGGTACGACGTTCAGACCGCCGCTCTGAAAGCCGCAGAGGGTGAGCCGCAGACCGTCGGGCGCTTCAAATTCTTCCGAAAGAGCGGGATACTCTTCGTGCGCCTGCCGTCGGGGCGTTGTATCGCCTACGTACAGCCGCGCATAGAGGAGAACCGTTTCGGAAAGCCGTCACTCACGTACAGGGGGCTCGATCAGCAGACAAAGGCTTGGACGCGGCTCGAAACCTTCGGCGGCAAACTCGTCGAGAATCTTGTACAGGCGGTAGCGCGGGACTGTCTCGCGGAGAGCATGATAAGGCTCGAAGAGCGGGGCTTTAAGATCGTATTCCATGTCCACGATGAGGTGATTATCGACGCCCCGCAAGGCTTCGGGAGCGCGGAGGAAGTCGCCGCGATCATGGGAGAGCCTATACCGTGGGCGCAGGGCTTGCCGTTAAGAGCCGAAGGGTATGAAACGGAATTTTACAGAAAGGACTAATTTAATGGGAGAAAGAAAATACGCCATTGCAACGGGACTTTCGAGGAAAACCAAGACATGGAAAAATACGCTCGTGAGCTGGGTGGAGCTGGTCGAAAGGCTCTCCCGCACCGAGCGGACTAACGAGACACAGGCGGAGTACAAGGCTCTGCCGAAGTCACAGCAGGACGAGATCAAGGACGTGGGCGGATTCGTCGCGGGGCATTTAACGGGCGGTCGGCGTTGTACGGGTAAGGTCGAATGCCGCTCGATGATAACCCTTGACGCGGATTTCGTCGAGACTGATTTCTGCGACACGGTGGAGATGTTCGCCGAGTATTCGTACATAATCTATTCGACCCACAAGCACACGCCCGAAAAGCCCCGCCTGCGGCTGATCGTGCCGCTTTCGAGGACGGTCACGGCGGAGGAGTACGAGGCGGCGGCGCGTAAGCTTGCGGACAGTATCGGTATAGATCAGTTCGACGATACGACCTATCAACCCCACAGACTGATGTACTACCCGAGTACCAGCGCGGACGGGGAATTCGTGTTCAGGCACGCGGAACGTAAGCCGCTGGACGTTGACAGGCTCCTTGCGGAGTACAACGACTGGCGCGATGTACGTGAGTGGGCTTTCTCATCGAGGGTAGACAAGGCGCGTGAAAGGACCGCGAGCAGGCAGGAAGACCCGACCACGAAAAAGGGCATAATAGGCGCGTTCTGCCGCTGCTATGATGTTCCCGCAGCAATAGCCGAGTTCCTGCCCGACGTGTACAAGCCGTGCGCGTCAGAGGACAGATACACCTACGCGGCGGGAAGCACGGCGGCGGGCTTGGTGATATATGAGGGCGGGAAATTCGCCTATTCAAATCACGCCACCGACCCCGCAGGCGGTACGCTCTGCAATGCCTTCGACCTCGTGCGGATACATATGTTCGGAGACAGGGACGAAGATGCAAAAGAGGGTACGCCCATATCAAAAATGCCGAGTTTCAAGGCAATGAGTGAGTTTGCAAGAGAACTTGATGATGTGAAACTACGGCAGTTTGCGGAGCGGACGGGTGAAGCGGTCGAGGATTTTACTGATTATATCGGCGAGGTTGTTGATGACAGTGAGGGAGAACCCGAGGGAGACAAAGAAAGAACAGGCAAAGATTGGGTCTTAAAGCTCAAAACAGGCGATAAAGGCGAGTATCTTTCAACGATAGACAATGTCGCGCTGATACTGGCTAACGATCATGAGATGCAAGGAAAACTCGGTTTCAACGATTTCACCGGGCGATATGTCGCAACGGGGGCGCTGCCTTGGAACGCTGAAACAAAAAGCCGCCCCTGGTCTGATGAGGACGATGCCGGGCTTAGGCACTGGCTGGAGAAAAAGTACAGCATAAAGGGCAAGAGCAGTATAGACGATGCAAGGGTACTGATATCGCATGAGAACACGTTTCACCCTGTCCTTGACTACCTGAACGGACTGAAATGGGACGGCGTGAAGCGGGTGGAGACCCTGCTTATCGACTACATGGGCGCGGAGAACACGCAGTACGTGAGAGCTGTCACACGTAAGACCCTCGCGGCGGCAGTGCGGCGGGTGAAACAGCCGGGCGTGAAGTTCGATAATGTCCTGATACTCGTAGGAAAGCAGGGCTGCGGCAAGAGCTATCTTGTAAGCAGGCTCGGCGGGAAATGGTTCTCGGACACCCTGACAAGCATTCAGGGCAAGGAAGCCTACGAGGAATTGCAGGGCTTCTGGATAATCGAGATCGCAGAGCTTTCGGCGCTCCGTCGGAATGAGGTCGAAGCAGTCAAGCACTTCATCGCCAAGCAGTCGGACAGCTACCGTGCGGCGTATGACAGGCACGTTAAGACACGGGCGCGTCAGTGCGTTTTCTTCGGTACAACAAACAACGTCGAGTTCCTGCGTGACGTGACAGGCAACAGGCGTTTTCTCCCCGTGGACGTAGACCCCGCAAAGGCGCGGCTGTCGGTGTTCGACGACCTGACCGACGAGGTGCGGGATCAGATATGGGCGGAAGCCTGCGAGATCGAGAGGGCGGGCGAAAAGCTCTATCTCGATACGAAAGAACTGCGCCGTGCGGCGGAAACCGAACAGGACAGGCACTTCGAGCAAAGCCCTCTGACGGGCGAGGTGGAGAAGTACCTCGAAACGCCGCTCCCCGAAAACTGGGCGGAGCTTGACCTTTCCGACCGACGCGCTTATCTCCACGCGGGGGAGGATTTCGGGGTGTCCGCAGAGGGAAAGGTTCAGCGCGAAAAAGTCTGCGCTTTGGAGATTTGGTGCGAGGCTTTGAACGGCGAAAAGCGTGATCTGACCAACATTAAAAGCAGAGAAATACAAGATATTATCCTTAAAACGGGAAAATGGGAAAAGGCAAAGACAAGTATGCGTTTCGGGTCGATTTACGGCACTCAACGGGGTTTTTGCCGGATTTCTGTTGACAAATCGGAAAACTGTTGACACCTAAAACCCAATAAAATCAACGGTTTGCGGCTATTGTCAACAATGTCAACAGTTTTTCTATAACACTTTTTTCTATTAAGGGCTTTTAACAAAATATGGAAATGGTATATTTTGTTAAATGGTCATAATACGTAATAGTTTATAGGAAAAACCGTTGACATTGTTGACAAAAGCCCCGAAACCGTTGATTTTACAGGGTTTTGAGCGTCAACAGACTTGAAAGGAAGTGTTGACACTGAAAGAAAATACGATAGAGGGCTATCTGCGGAAAAGGGTGAGAGCCGCAGGGGGTAAATGTTACAAATTTGTTTCGCCCGGACACATCGGCGCACCCGACAGGATATGCATTTTCCCGCACGGCAGAGTGTACTTCGCCGAGACCAAAGCCCCGAACGGAAAACCCCGCCCCTCACAGCTTGCGTTTCACCGGGAGCTTGCGGCTCTCGGTGTGACCGTGAGGGTCATCGACACGCGGGAGAAAGTGGGGGAGTTCATCGAGGAGGTGATGCAAAGTGATGTTCAAGCCACATGAGTATCAGACAACGGCAATCGAAACGATACTCGAAAAGCCCCGCTGTGGGCTGTTCTTGGACATGGGTTAGGTCTCGGAAAGACCGTAATCACGCTGACGGCAATAAACGAGCTGATGTATAACAGCTTTGAGATTTCCCGCGTACTGGTGATAGCGCCGCTTCGTGTGGCTGAGGACACATGGAGCCGCGAAAGCGAAAAGTGGGAGCACCTGCGGCACCTGACGATCTCGAAGATACTCGGCGCACCCGCACAGCGGCGGCAGGCTCTTGCGGCAAAGGCTGACATCTACGTCATCAACCGCGAGAACGTCGTGTGGCTCTGCGGTGAGTTGAAGCGCTGGTGCTTTGACATGGTGGTGATAGATGAATTATCGAGCTTCAAAAGTCCGAAAGCGCAGAGGTTCAGGGCGCTGCGGAAGGTCATCACAGGTTCAAAGCGCGTGGTGGGTCTGACCGGAACACCCGCGCCGAACGGGCTTATCGACCTGTGGAGCGAGATGTATCTGATAGACGGCGGCGAACGTCTCGGCAGAACCGTCACGGGGTATCGGGAGCGGTACTTCGTCCCCGATAAGAGAAATCAGACCACGATCTTCACCTACAAGCCCAAACAGGGCGCTGATGAGGCTATCAGGGCAAAACTTTCCGACATCTGCGTTTCGATGAAGGCGGCGGATTGGCTGACCCTGCCGGAGCGTATCGACTGTGTAACGGCTGTGAAGCTCACTCCCGCACAGCGCAAAGCCTACGACAAGTTCGAGCGGGATATGTACATCGAGTTTACCGCAGGCGAGGTTTCGGCTGTATCTGCGGCGGCGCTGACGAACAAGCTCTTGCAGTACAGCAACGGCGCGATGTACACCGAAACGGGCGAATACATCGAAGTCGGCGAGGGAAAGCTTGACGCGCTGGGCGAGATCATCGAAGCCGCGAACGGTGCGCCGGTGCTGTGCTTTTACAGTTACAAGCACGACCTTGAACGCATAAAGCGCCGATTCCCGCAGGCGGTGAAACTCGACAGCGCGGAACACATCGCCGACTGGAACGACGGAAAGATACCGCTGCTTCTGGCGCACCCCGCAGGCGCGGGACACGGTCTGAACCTGCAAGCGGGCGGGAACATCATAGTGTGGTTCGGGCTGACGTGGAGCCTTGAACTATACCAACAGGCGAACGCCCGCCTTCACAGGCAGGGTCAGCAGCGGGCGGTGATCGTCCACCACCTGCTGACCGAGAATACCGCAGACGAGCGGGTCTACCGCAGTCTGAGGGACAAGAGCGCCGTCCAGGACGAGCTTCTTGCGGCGCTGAAGGAAAAACATGGAGGAGATTAAAAGTGACAAACCTTGAACTGATACTCGCTGCAGCTGAGCTGATAGAAGCGGCGGGCGAGTGTATCAAGAAAGAAATGCCGTGCAATGATGATCTGATAGACGCTCTCGCAGAAATGCAGTTCCGGCTCAGTCGCTACTGCGGGAGCCGCTTGAACAGCTACTGGTGGAATGAGTTTAACAGGCTCACACTCAAAAAGATAAAATCCCACGAGGAAAAGGAGGACGAAAATGACCCTTGACCAACTCGAAGCCTACCGCGCCAACCGTACAGAGCTTGAAGCTGTCGGGGACGAGCTCGCGGGGTACGAAACGCAGATAGCGGTGCAATCCGCGGCAGAGTTCCCGTATTCGCTTCATACAGCCACGCAGACGGGTCTTCCAAACGTTCCGAGGGTAAAGACACTGCTTGACCGACAGGCGCGTCTGCGGGCTTCCTGCGCGGCTGTGGAGAGGTTCGCGGAATCGGTCGATGATTACGAACTCAGGCGGATAATCGAACTTCGCTTCATGTCGCAGGGAAAGAAACCGTCATGGCAGGAGATAGCGTTGAAGCTGAAATACCGTTCGGAACATACGCCCTACCGTAAATTGACAGGCTATTTATTGAATATGCACAAAAAACGCTGATAAAGTTTGTCAAAGCAAGGCGGAAAAGGCGGATTTAAGTGTGGTATAATTATAATAGGCAATAATGCAGGCACCTCGGATTTGACCTCCGGGGTGCTTTTCCGTACTGAGAAAGCCGGTGAAAAAAATATGCCCCCGACCGATGAGCGCTCCCGCGCCGACAAATTCGCAGGTCACAGAGCACAGTTCCTGTCGAACAGAAAGCGCATTCTCGCTGTGCAGGAGATTTGCGGCATTTGTGGGAAGCCCGTTGACAAGAATATCAAATATCCTCTCCCGCTTTCGGCGACCGTAGACCACATAATTCCTATTGCAAAAGGCGGGCACCCTTCCGACCTCGCAAATTTGCAGCTCGCACACTTCTGCTGTAATCGTCAGAAGTCGGACAAGTTAGCGCCCCGGGTCGGTTTTGACCCAGCCCCGAAGGTCGTCCCGAACCGCCTGCTTCCTCAGACGTTCGATTGGAAAACGCTTTGAAACGTTTTGAAAACGCTTTGAAAGCTGTGATAATTTGGGCAGAAACGGGATTTTACAGGCTCTTTTTGAGAAAAAATCTCATAAAAAGCGAATAACTCGCTGAAAATCGGCTTTTAACCGCTTTCTGACAGAGAGCTTTCCCGACAGCGGCACTCACGGCATAGGGGGGGGGAGGGAGACCCCCGAATTTTTCGCTTTTGAGCTTCCGCCGTCCTTGCTCAAATTTCATAGGAAAAGGGTGAACGTTTTGTGAATATAAGCGAAGATTTCACCCGTCGGGTGGCAGACGACAGGTTTTGCGCGGAGGTGCGGCAGGCGGTCGAAGAGGGTAACACGGCGGCACTCGAACGGCTCGGTATGCGAGGTTTCGGGCGGTACGCCGGCAGGCTTGCGGAACTGATCGAGGAGAGCGTGCGGCTCGGTGTTGACCCCGACGACCTCGGATTTGAGACGCTGATAAATGAGCTTGCAAGCCCCGCACGGTACGC
>JAFTAG010000054.1 GCA_017458655.1 Ruminiclostridium sp.
GATATCAAGTATATTATATCATAACCGCGGGGAAATTGCAATATACATTTACGTCTTTTTTACAAATTGTAACCTTTCGGGAAAAACTGTAACCGCTTCGTAATCACATTGTAACCGCTTTGTTGTTGATTTTCCGTGCCCGCTGTGATATAATTTAGTCAAGGTAAGAGAAAGAGAAACAAATGAAGAAAAAAGAGAAAAAATAAAGGAGTAAATACCGCATCCCGGGAACACCCGGGGTGTGGCAAACCACGGGAAGGAAAAACAATGGAGCCGTTTGACAGGATCTTCGTTATATTTGCGCAGTCGTCGATCGTTTTAGTCATCCTGACGCTCGTAGCATTCTTCGCGGTGATCGTTCTGATCGGGCTTATAACGACTTATGCGACCCGCAGAAAAAAGGCTAAAACCGATGAAAATACCAAAAAAGCCGGAACAGGCACCGGTGATGTAATGCTAAGAATAGGAATAATACTTTTTTCCTCAATAGTGATATTTTTCGCGGCAATTGCCGTGTTCACAATATTCTTCGTCTGAGTACGGTCAGACCACTACTTCCTCTTTTCAGCAAACCCCGTTTGCTTTTGCCATACACATGATGATAACCTCCTTTCACGAAAAAGCCGTAGATGTTCGTATCATCTGCGGCTTTTTTGTACGGAAAAGCATTGATAAATGCACATTATTATGTTATAATAATGTACACAAAGGAGGCGGTATTATGATTAACATCAGACCGATAACCGAGCTTCGCAATACCAACGCGATCTCCGAGCTCTGCCACAGCACCGACGAGCCCGTTTTCATCACCAAAAACGGCTACAGCGACCTTGTGATAATGAGCCATGAGGTGTACGAAAAAACAATGGCATACGCGGAACTTCATCAAAAAATCGCAAGATCTCTCGAACAACTCAACAACGGAGATGTTATCGACGGAGATGAATTTTTAAAAAAGATGAGAGAAAAATTCGAGTATAATATATAAATAACGCCGTACAGCCAAGCCCGCTGTACGACGTTATTTTCATTCCTCCTCAAAACCAAACTTAAACCGATACATCTCTCTGTTCGGGTCAAGCTCAACTGCCGTATCCGGCGAAGCGCCCGCCCAGATATCGTCCTCGGTAATGACCGCGCCGTCCGGAAGCAGAGCCCGCGCAGTTACCGACGTAAGATCGAGCGTACTTCCCACAGCCGGGTACATTCCCGCGCAATAGGTGACTTCGTAGTTATCGCCGAACTCCACATTGCAGTACCGCAGGTGCTCGGCGTTGACGGTAACGCTCCCGCCCGCCGGTACAGTCACATCGAACGTCACATAATTTATGCGCTCGGACGCCACGGCGTCACACATCTCCTCTTTGATATCTTCCCACCACTCATAGCGCTCGATCGGGTGCTCCGAGAAGCTGCCGTACCTGCACATATACTTTATCGCCGCGTCACATATCGTCTTTTCCGTCAGCACGCCCTGCTCATACGCGTACTTCACATGGCGCAGATTATCGTTGTGCATTATCTCGCTCATTATCAGCGTCGGCAGGATATCGCCGTAGTTGGCTTCATACCGCTCGATCTTATAGGATATCTCGTCGGTCTTTACCGCAGGAATATCTTTTGACTTCAAGTCCATATAGTACCCCTGGAACTTCGGCTCGCTGATATCGCCGCCGCGGACTACTATATATTTGTCGAGATCGCTGTTTACGCCTCTGTTGGTTATCGTAAACTCAAATTCCACTTTGCTGCCGTTTCTTCCGTAGCCCCGGTCCCAGCCGAAAGCATTTACCTCCGCGTCTTTGTCGGAAGTGAACGACACTTTCGCTGTCACAAAGGTGTCGTTTGCCACGGTGTCGTAAGTTGTCTGACAGTCGTAAATGCGGTAAACGACCACCGGCTCGTCTATAACAGGTCTTTCCGCAAGCGCGTCTTTGAGGTAATTTCCGTCTTTGAGCAGGTCATAATACCACTGTGCGTCCCATACACTGTCGAGGTTGGACTTGTCGTCGCCCTCGGGATAGCTCGCGCTGCTGAATTTTCCGCTGTAATCGCCCGCTATCAGCGTAGTATTTACCGCCTTGCCGTCAACTGTCACTGTCGGCATATTGCAGGATATATATTCGTTCACCGTCGCGCTGTCCCAGTCGTTAGGGTCGTTCAGCAGGCCGCCGAAGCCGCTCATAAACGGGTACATCAGCGTTACCTTTTTGTCGGTGTCCGTCGTGTTAGTCAGAGTGTAGCTGTCCCGCGCGGTGTAGGCTCCCAATTCGTCGTCCGGCACGGAGTAGTCATAAGTGGCGACAGGCAGCATTTCCGAGAAATCGAATGTCAGATCGCGCCCGACGGTTATCCCGGACGCGTCCGAGCCCGCCGTCAGCGGCAGCACCGGCACAGGGTAATCCCTGAACATCAGAGGCCCGCCTCCGCCGCCCGGGTTTTCGTCGTCACCGTCAGTCACGACTACAGCATCGTCGCCGCCATTATCGGTTGTCACAAGTACAGCATCGTCACCGCCCTCGTCGATAACGGGAGACAGGTCTTCCGTTGTCTGCGCGGTTGTGATCTCCGCGGGTGCTGTCGTATCGGCTGTACCCGGGCCGTATGCAGGGACATCGGCCGGGCTCGGATAACCGTTGGGGTCGTATGTGGCAACAGCTATATCCGTTGTCGTGTCGGAGAGCATCCCATCATATTCACCGTGCGAACCGTCAGGCGGCACAGTATTATCCGTCCATGTAAATTCCGAGCTGTATGTCGGGTGCGGCTCCAGCGTTCCGGTAGGATATGGCGATGTCGTCATCACCGCAAGCCCGTTGTCGTCAATGGTAACAGGCGGCGTGGTGTCATGACTTATGTTGTAAATCGTTTCCGGCGGTGTCGTATTGGGAACGCCGGCAGTGTCTATACCCCGGCCGTCCTTGAATGTTCCCCGGTTAAGGGCAGCAAAGGTACCTATCCCCGCAACGAGAAGTATTCCCGCGGCGATGCCCATAGGCTTCACAAAGCGCATGGGCGGCCTGCGGAACTTATAGTCGGCGGCCTGCTCGACAGTCTCGTCCTTTATCTCCGTGACCGCGTCGTATATCTTCATTCCTTTTTCATAACTCATATTTCCATTCCCCTTTCCGTGAGGTACTCCCGCAGGGATTCGCGCATTCTCGCCAGCCTCTTTGACATTCCGGCCTCGGACATACCCGCTTTTTTAGCGAGGTCGGCGTTTTTGTCGCCGAACCAGTACCGCCGCACGAACAGCACTCTGTCCTGCTCGGAAAGCCTTCTGTCAAGCCAGTCGTTTATGCACCCGCCGAGCATTTTCGTGTCGATCTCACGGTCAACGGTCGCTGCCGACGGGACGCACTCCTCCAGCTCCGACAGCATGATCTCAAAGCCGTCGAAACGCTTTTTCCTGTGCAGCTTGCGGTACATACCTATCGCTATATTGCGTGTCACGCGCCCGAGGAATGCCCGCAGACACTCCGGGATATGGGGCGGTATGCGCTCCCAAGCCGCCATATATGTATCGTTCACGCATTCCTGGGCGTCCTCGCGCACCTGCAGGAGATTTACCGCCACCGTCGTGCAGTATGCGCCGTACTTGGTATCGGTCTCCTTTATTGCGTTCTCATCACGCCTCACATAAAGATCTATTATCTCTTTGTCGTCCATAATTTCCTCCGTCATATCCGCTTTATATCGCTATATGCCGTCCGTTTACACGGGAAGGGGGTTACCGTCCCGGTCAACTTCCCATGTATTA
>JAFTAG010000332.1 GCA_017458655.1 Ruminiclostridium sp.
CGCATACAAGTACAATGTCCACATCATCGAGGACAACCCCTACGGAGACCTGCGCTTCGCGGGCGAGGACGTCCCGAGCATACGCTCTATGGACACACAGGGACGCGTCATCTACGCGGGAACTTTCTCAAAGACGGTGGCACCCGGCCTGCGTGTAGGCTATATGTGCGCGGAAAAGGGCATAATCGCTAAAGCGACCTGCGCATTACAGGTCTCCACCGTTCATACCAGCATTCTTTCTCAGATGATAGTTCACCGCTTCATCACGAAGTACGATTTCGCCGCGCACCTCGAAAATCTCCAGCAGATATACGGTCACAAGTGCGACCTTATGCTCACAAATCTGAAGCTGAAAATGCCGAAGTCCATTACCTTCACCGAGCCCGACGGCGGCCTGTTCATCTGGGGAACTCTTCCCGACGGCGATATGGACTATTTCGTAAAGAAGGCTGTCGAAAACAAGGTGGCTATCGTTACGGGACGGGCGTTCCTCGTTGACGAGAGCAAGCCAACCCTGTCGTTCAGACTGAACTACTCCACCCCCACCGATGAGCAGATCGAGCGCGGCGTGGATATCCTCGCGAATGTCGCGAAAACGATGTACAAATAAGAAACAGAGATAAACTCTGACAAATTCGGAAGGAAACTATCACTATGGCTGAAAAGAACATTATACTTACCGGCGACCGTCCTACGGGGCGGCTGCACCTCGGACACTATGTAGGCTCGCTCAAAAGGAGAGTTGAGCTGCAGAATTCCGGCAAATTCGATGAGATCAACATTCTTATAGCGGACGATCAGGCGCTGACCGACAATGCCGACAATCCCGGCAAGATCCGCGAAAACATCGTAAACGTTGTGCTTGACTATCTTTCGGCAGGCATCGATCCCGAAAAGACCACTATCTGCGTGCAGTCGGCACTTCCCGCACTCCACGCGCTCACGTTCTACTATCTTAATCTTGTTACTACCGCGAGACTGTCCCGCAACCCCACTATCAAGGCCGAGATACAGATGAGAGGCTTTTCGGAGGAAGGACTCCCCGCCGGCTTCTTCACCTACCCCGTCTCACAGACCGCAGACATAACCGCGTTTGACGCCACCGTCGTACCGGTCGGAGAAGACCAGCTCCCCATGCTCGAACAAGCAAGAGAGATAGTCGAAAAGTTCAACAAGATATACGGCGAAACTCTCGTACTGCCGAAAGCTATGATACCCGAGAACGAATTCCAGCGCAGACTTCCCGGTGTTGACGGCAAGGCTAAAATGAGCAAGTCGCTCGGGAACTGCATCTACCTTTCCGATACCGCCGCCACGGTCAGGAAGCAGGTCAACGGCAAGATGTACACCGACCCGCTGCATCTGCAGATAAGCGACCCCGGACATACCGAAGGGAACGTTGTGTTCACATATCTCGACGCGCTCTGCACGGACGAGCATTTTGCGGAGTATCTCCCGGATTACGCCAACCTTGAGGAAATGAAGGCTCACTACCGCAAAGGCGGCCTCGGTGACGGCGTATGCAAGAAATTCCTGATAAATGTGCTTGAAGAAACACTGAGCCCGATAAGAGCCGAGCGTGCAAAATGGGAGAACGATATCGGGGCGGTATATGACATAATCTCCGCGGGAACGGCAAAGGCCGTCGAAAAAACGAACGCTACGCTTGCCCGTGTTCGCGGGGCAATGAGGATAAACTATTTTGACGATCGCTCCATTGTAAAAGAATGGGAAGGCCTGCTGAAAAAAGCAGGTCAATAACGACCGATAATGTCAAGAAAACGCTTTATAATCAAAGCCGCGGTAATTACCGCTGTCGCGGCCGCTATACCCTTCGCCTGCTGTGAAAAGCTCACCGTGACATATTATGACATACCCGAGCCGAAGCTGACCGCCCCGGTACGGATAGCATTCCTGTCCGACCTGCACAATACCCGGTACGGCGCGGGTATGAACGAGCTTATCGACGCGGTCGATAACACTTCCCCCGACGCCGTGGTATTCGGCGGAGACCTGTTTGACCGCAGCTGGAAAGAAAAAAACACGCAGCTGCTGATAAAGGCGCTTGTACAGAGATATCCATGTTATTACGCCGTCGGCAACCACGAGTTTTACAACAACGAGCAGGATATAATAATGCGTGAGACCGCCGCGCTCGGAGTAAAGGTACTCAGCGGGTCATACAGCGAGCTTGAAACGAACGGAGGCACGGTGCGCTTCATCGGCACCGAAAAGTGGCTCGGCAACAGTACCGATATGTCCGCGGCAGTAAGCGAAAACGCGGTGAACATACTGATATACCACTATCCGGAGGACTTCCCGGAGCTTAAAGGGCAGGGCTTTTCGCTGATACTCTCGGGGCACGCTCACGGCGGGCACTGGCGGTTCCCGCCGCTGATAAACGGGGTCTATTCTCCGGGGGAAGGTCTGTTCCCGAAATACACGAGCGGCGTCTATACCGACGGCGAGGACAGGATGCTCGTAAGCCGCGGTCTTGCGCGCACTGTCCGTGACATCGTGATACCGAGGATCTTCAACAGGCCGGAGATCGTGTGCATTACGCTCACTCCCCGGAAATAATTCGCTTCATACGCCGAAAGCCCGTCTGTATTCGGTCGGGGTCATTCCCGCGTATTTTCTGAAGGTTATCCCGAAATAGTTCGGGTCGTCAAAGCCCAC
>JAFTAG010000333.1 GCA_017458655.1 Ruminiclostridium sp.
ACAGCTCTCGCGAAGATACTGTTCGGCGATATATCCCCGTCCGGCAAGCTCCCCGTAACGTTCTACGAGAGCACCGGGAAGCTCCCCGAATTCACCGACTATTCGATGAAGGGCAGGACATACCGCTTCACGGAGGACAACGTGCTGTACCCGTTCGGCTATGGGCTTACATACTCGAAGGTGGTCTGCGGCAAGGTGGAATACCGTGACGGTACAGCTTACGTTGAAGTTGAGAATACCGGTACGCGACAGACCGAAGAAGTGGTGCAGCTGTATATGAAGGACACAAGCGCGAACGCCGTTCCGAACGTCAGCCTCTGCGGCTTTAAGCGCGTTCACCTCAGAGCCTGCGAGAAATCGACGGTGGAGATACCCGTCCCCGAAAGAGCGTTCACGGCGGTCGATGAAAACGGAAAAAGAGCGCGCTTCGGCAGCACCTTCACGCTCTACGCGGGAACGCACCAGCCGGACGGCTTAAGCTGCAAGCTTACGGGAACGGAATGTGCGAGCACGGAGATAACGCTATGAACAATAAACTTACGGTAATGCGCGTGGTATGCGATAACGCGATAATACAGGCGAACGTCGGAAATACCGTATTCGGGTATGCAGCGGCGGGCGCCGATTTAAAGCTTACGGTAACGGGCGGTGAGCGGGAAGTCTCCCTCGCCGCGAAAAGCAATGACAACGGACGGTGGGAGATAACTCTCCCGCCGTTCGAGGCGTCTTTCGGGAAATACAAATTCCGCTTTGAGAGCGGGGAAGACGCGCTCACGTTCGATGATATAATGTTCGGCGAGTTGTTTCACATCAGCGGACAGTCCAATATGGAGCTGCCCATGGAACGCACATACGACCCGCTCGCGCCGGAGGAATTCCCCGTCTGTGAGCATATCCGCGAATTCCGCGTGCCGATACAGTGCTGTTTCGGGAAGGACGAGGAATACGATGATTTCCCCGGCGGCGAGTGGAAGTCCGCCACTGCTGAGAATGTTCCCGGTATGAGCGCGGCGGGGTATTGGTGCGCTCTGGAGCTGTACAAAAAATACAATGTCCCGATAGGCCTGCTCAACACCTCGGCGGGCGGCTCCGCGGTCGGCGGGAGAATGCCGTATAAAATGCTCAGGGAGTTCGGGTGGTATGACGACTACCTCGAAAAAGCCACCGCGGAAGGATATATGGAGAATGTCGGGAAATACGACAGCGACCGCAATACCGAGCGTTATAAGAGGATAGCGGAGCTCGACAAGGTGTCGGAGCGCATCTTCACCGATGAAACGGGCTTTACCGACTGCACCGTGCCGTTTATGTTCGGGGAGATACCGGAGCTGAAAGGCTTCTGCGGTATTTTGTGGTTCCGCAGAACGTTCGATATCCCCGCCGACGCCGACCTTTCCGACGCGCTCGTAATTCTCGGGACGCTCACCGACGCGGATAAGACCTACTTAAACGGCAGACTTATCGGCGAGACGGGTTATATGTACCCGCCGAGGATATACCCCGCAGAAACGCTCGTACACGGCAGGAACACTCTGCTCGTGCAGCTCGATGTAAAGTACGCGGGCGGCGGCTTCACAAAGGACAAGCCCTACTGCGTAAAGCTCAGAGACCGCGTTATCGACATTTCCGGCGGTTGGGGCTATAAAGCAGCGGCGACTGTGCCGTATATGGAGAACGAGACGTTCTTCCCGTCCAAGCCGCTCGCGATGTACGCCGCAATGACGGCGCCCGCGTTCAATGTGAAGTGCCGCGCTATGCTCTGGTATCAGGGCGAGACCGATTGCTACAACGCCGAACGCTACGGGACGATGTTCCGGAAATTCGTGGAAATGTACCGCGGGCGCTGCGGGTACGAGATACCCGTGATAACGACGCAGCTCTGCAACTTCGACGACCCGTTCGCGGGCGGGCGGCCGTGCTGGGCGGAGCTTCGGGAGCAGCAGAGACTGTGCCTCGAAATACCCGCGACCGATATGGCGGTAACTATCGACATCGGCGAGGACAACGACCTGCACCCGCGCAACAAACGCGATGTCGGGAAGCGCCTTGCACGGTGCGTTATGCGCACGGTCTATGGCGACAGGACGATAACGCCCGACATCTTCTGTACGGGCGCGGAGTACCTCGGCTGCACGGACGGGAGCGGGAAGGTCCTGCTGACATTTACCGACAATTCCCGCGTCACGCTGAAAGCCGACGCGCCGTCCGCGTTTGAGCTGTGCTTCGGGGAAGATGTTATTCCGGCGAGCTCGGCGGAACTTTCCGACAGCTGTATAACTCTGACATTCCCGTCGGACAGGCGGCCGGACTCGGTGCGCTGCGAGTGGAGCAATGCTCCGGAAGCCGTCGTACTGTTCGATACGGACGGCCTGCCGCTGTCACCGTTCTCCGTGAATGTCGGATAACAAACGGGTGAATGAGATGAATGAACGCTTTTGCAGCCGCTTTTACGCGCGGCATTACGATGAACTGAAAAGATATGCTAAATATTTCGGCGGCGTTGAGAGCCGCTGTGAGTGCAGGACTGCCGATACCGCGGTGAGGGAGCTTCGCCGCGTGGCTGAGCAGCTCGGCGGCGGGGGAGACGGGAGATTTATCCTCGATACCGACGATACGCTCGGCGCGGGAGCCTACCGCATAGAGAGCGGGGAAGAAGCCGTCACGATAACGGGCGGCGACGGGAACGGCGTACTGTACGGGACGTATCGCTTTCTGATACTCGCGGCGGGCGGGTTTGACACCGATGATTCCGGGAAGCCCGCGTACTCCCTGCGAATGCTCGACCACTGGGACAACGCCGACGGCAGCATCGAGCGCGGCTATTCGGGGAACTCCCTCTTCTTCGCCGACAACGACATAAAATACGACAAACAGCGTGTCGCCGATCTTGCGGCACTGTACGCCTCGGTGGGCATAAACGCCGTCTGCATCAACAACGTCAATGTCCACGCGACGGAAACGCTTTTCATCACGGAAAAATATCTCGGGAAGGCCGCCGCTCTTGCCGATATCTTCGCCGACTGCGGTATAAAGCTGTTCCTGTCGGTGAATTTCGCCGCTCCCGCGGAGATCGGCGGGCTCGATACCGCCGATCCGCTCGATGAACGTGTCCGGAAATGGTGGAGCGATACCGCGGCCGCGATATACGATAAGGTACCGACATTCGGCGGCTTTCTCGTAAAAGCTGACTCCGAGGGTCGCCCGGGGCCTTTCACCTACGGCAGAGACCATGCCGACGGTGCGAATATGCTTGCGGAGGCGGTAGCTCCGTTCGGCGGTAAAGTCGTATGGCGCTGCTTTGTGTATAACTGCCGCGTTGACTGGCGTGACCGTTCCACCGATCGCGCAAAGGCAGCTTACGTCAATTTTAAGCCCCTCGACGGGCGTTTTGACGACAACGTTATCCTGCAGGTCAAGAACGGCCCCATGGATTTTCAGATACGCGAGCCGGTATCGCCGCTGCTCGGTGCGCTCGGCAGCACGCGTACTGCGGTGGAATTCCAGATAACGCAGGAATACACCGGTCAGCAGATCGACCTCTGCTGGCTCGTTCCGATGTGGAAGGAATGTCTTGATTTCAACACTTACGCTCTGACAGGCGGGAGTGTTGTGAAAGAACGCATAACAGGCGCGGCGGGAGTTTCCAACGTCGGTGACGGGGAATTCCTCACGGGTGACCCGCTCGCCGCCGCGAATCTTTACGGCTTCGGGCGGCTGATCTTCGACCCGTCGCAGTCGGCGGAACGCATAGCGGAGGAATGGGTAAGAGCCGCGCTCACGACCGAGCCCGGTGCAGTCCGCACGCTCACAGGTATGCTGCTGCGCTCGCGGGAGATATACGAGAGCTACACGTCGCCGCTCGGTGTCGGGTGGATGGTGGTGCCGCATTACCACTACGGTGTTGATGTTGACGGCTACGAGTATTCGCGGTGGGGAACATACCACTACGCCGACCGCGACGGTATAGGTGTCGATCGCACCGCGGCCACCGGAACGGGCTATGTGAAGCAGTACGCGCCGGAGAACGGGAGATTTTATGAGAGCATAAACACCTGCCCGGACGAGTTGCTGCTGTTCTTCCACCACGTTTCATACAAGCACGTCCTGCACAGCGGAAAGACCGTGATACAGCACATCTACGACAGCCACTTCGACGGCGCCGATGAAGCGGAGAAGCTGCTCGAAGAATGGAGAACGCTGCGGGGCAGGGTACCGGACGATGTGTATGAAGAAGCGCTTCGCCGCTTTGAGCTGCAGCTTGCGAATGCACAGCGCTGGCGAGATGTCGTGAACACATACTTTTACCGCAAGTCGGGTATCCCCGACGAGCACGGTCGGAAAATCTATTGATATTTATTTTATTCTTCCCCCGCCTTCCGGCGGGGGAAGGAACCATTTGAGAAAAAGAAGCTCCCGTACCTTGCGGAGATACGGGAGCTTCTTTTATTGAGAAACAAATGAAGAAAAATAAGAAGTTGTCTTGTAAAATGCGGTGTCATGCGTTTTCGGGCGCCGATATAACCGCGTGGAACGCAGGCTTTGCGGAAAGGTCTTCGCGGAACAGCAGCGGACGGTCGGAGGCTTTCCACGAGAACGTGTCGTTAATACCCCAGAACGTGAGGCTCGTGATCGGAACGCCGTCTTTTCGCAGTTCT
>JAFTAG010000055.1 GCA_017458655.1 Ruminiclostridium sp.
TCCTTTTCGCCGGAAAGCTCCGTGATATATGCGTCACGCTCCTCATCCGAGAACGCGTAGCGCACCTGCTTGCCCTTTGATACCTTGAACAGCGGCGGCTGTGCGAGATAGACGTGGCCTTCCTCGATAAGCGGGCGCATAAAGCGGAAGAAGAACGTTAAGAGCAGCGTGCGAATATGCGCGCCATCGACATCGGCATCGGCCATTATGACCACTCTGCCGTAGCGCAGCTTGGTTATGTCGAAATCCTCGCCTATGCCCGTTCCGAGAGCCTTTACGACAGGCAGGAGCTTGTCGTTGTTATAGACCTTGTCGGCGCGCGCTTTCTCGACATTGAGCATTTTTCCCCACAGCGGGAGAATAGCCTGGAACGCGCTGTTGCGCCCCTGCTTGGCGGAGCCGCCCGCCGAGTCTCCCTCGACGATGTATATTTCCGTGCGCGTGGTGTCTTTTTCATAGCAGTCGGAGAGCTTGCCGGGAAGTCCCGCGCCGTCCGCTGCGGATTTGCGCTTGGCTTCCATAGCCTTCTTGGCTGCATCGCGCGCGGCCTGCGAATTTATCGCCTTTGTGACGATTATGTTGGTGGTCTCGGGGTGTTCCTCGAAATAATATGTGAGCTGTTCGGTAACTATTTTATATACGACCGGCGAGACCTCGGGATTACCGAGCTTGCCCTTTGTCTGACCCTCGAATTCACATTCCGGGAGCTTTACGGAGATAACGGCATTGATAGCCTCGCGTATCGCCTCGCCCGAGATCGCGACGAATTCCTTCTTCTCGTCCTCGTCCTTTTTCTTGGTAGTCTTTTTGGGCTTTTTCTGCGCGGCCTGCTGTTCCTGGTACTGCTTTACAAAGTCATTCACGACCTTGTTGAGAGCCTTTTTGAACGCGGTTTCATGCGTACCGCCGTCTATGGTGTGGATATTGTTCGCGAACGAGCGGAACGCCTCGCTGTTGAAGTCGGTGTTGTACTGGAACGCGGCCTCAACGGTGATATCGTCCATAACGCCGCTTACATACACGACATCGGGGTGGAGCTTTTCCGCGCCGCGCATATTCTGGAGCCACTCGACATAGCTTACGATGCCGCCCTCATAGCGCAGGCTCTCACCCTTGACATTGTTCTCATCGCGCATATCGGTGAGCTCGATAAGCAGACCGCCGTTGAGGAACGCCTGTTCGCGCATACGGTCGAGCAGTGTCTCGTAATCATACACCGTCTCGTGGAATATCTGTCCGTCGGGCTTGAAGCGCACCCTTGTGCCGGTCTTATCGGTCTTGCCGATAACTTTCATCTGTTCGTCGTATTTTCCGCGCTCGAAACGCTGGTAATGCACTTCCTTGCCGTCATAGACCTCAAGTTCGAGCCATTCCGACAAAGCGTTGACGACGGAAGCGCCGACGCCGTGAAGGCCGCCGGAGACTTTATATCCGCCGCCGCCGAACTTACCGCCCGCGTGGAGAATCGTGTAAACGACCGTTGCCGCCGAAATCCCCTCTTTGGGATGGATACCGGTGGGTATGCCGCGGCCGTTGTCGGTGACTTCGATCACATCTCCGGGGAGTATCTTCACATCTATCTTGGTGCAGTATCCCGCAAGCGCTTCGTCGATAGCGTTATCGACTATCTCATAAACGAGGTGGTGGAGGCCGCTGGGGCCTGTTGAGCCGATATACATTCCGGGGCGTTTGCGAACCGCCTCGAGGCCTTCGAGTATCTGTATGTCGTCCGCTCCGTAATCGTGATCCGTTACTTTTGTGTTATCGTCCATTTCTCTACCTTTTTACCTTTTTCTTTACGGGAATGGAAAATCCCCCATATTATAAATAGTATATCTATTATAGCACATTTGGAAAAAAATTGCAAGTGTTTTTGTAAAATTTATACTAAAAATGATGTTAAAGCACTCTGCCCTTGTTTGTAAAGGAACTGCTCCTTTTGACCGGTCGTTGCTTTTGCGACAGTTACAGTCCCTACTCCTTTTGACCGGTCGTTATTCGATTGTCAAGGGTGTCCAAAAACAATTTTTGCTTTGTTATCTGTGCAAAAATTCTTTTCGGAGCCTCCCTTGACAACCGAATTGCGGTAGTGCTTAGCATTTGCCTTGTATGGCGGCATCCGTGCCGCCTTTTGAGCAAATGCACAATGCCTCCTGCATTGGTCGGTGCTTGCCGACGGGGCAGGGTGGGAAGCAAGAACTCCTGCACCTCCCCGTCGCACCTACAATTATAGCACATCGCACCACGACCTGTCTCGCTGCTTTCGGACGGTCTCGTGCCTCGGGGGCGAATAAAAAGCAAGACGTTTTGCTGCTCGCAGAGACCTTGCCCGCCGCTTAAACAGCTCTATAAGCGCGGACTAAATCTAACGTTCTGCTGAAACTCTCGACGCGGATTCGGTGCGGCCGTCGCCGCCGCTCGGGTCAAGGGTGTCTCCCCTACAGGGGAGGTGGCACGAAGTGCCGGAGGGGCTGACCGACAGACCAGCGTTTGCCCCCTTGCGGGGGTCTGGGGGCAGAGCCCCCATTCTAAAAAATCCTCTCGAGCGAAGCGACCTCTGTTCTCTCTCAAAACCCTCTGTACAGCTCTCCGAGAAGTCTGTAGTACCACGCGGCGGAGCCTGTATAGAGCGACCAGCCTCCGCGGCCTACGCACTCGGGGTTGGTGTAGATATCGGCGGACATATAGTAGGGCTCGTTCTTATAGACTGCGGGGCGCTCGGCGGGGCTGAGAGCGTTCGCGAGCTTTACCGCGGTCTCGCGGTCGCCGCTGCGGAGGAACGCGAGAGCGAGCCACACGGCGGCGTGGGTGTACTGCCCGCCGTTTTCGCGGATCCCCTCGGGATAGCCGCGGACATAGCCGGGATCCTGCTCGGAATTTGCGGTAAAGGGCGGGTCAAACAGCTTTATTATGCCGTTCTTTTCATCATAGAGCGCGTTCAGGGCTGATTTGAGGGCACTTGCACGCTTTTTGCGGTCGGGCAGCCCCGCGAGCTCCGCAAACGCCTGCGGGAGCACATCTATCTTGCAGCACTCGCTGTCACTTGCACCCATTTTGCTGCCGTCGTCGTAGAACGCCCGCAGGAAGTACCCGTTCTCGTATGCCTCGTCCTCGACCGCCGCGGAAAGCTGCGAGGCGCGCTTTTCGAGCTCTGACGCAGTTTCGTTGTCGCCGAGCTTTCTCGCGATCGGCGCGAACAGCTTCACCACCGCGACATAGAACATCGACAGCCACACGCTCTCGCCCATATCGTCCTCGCCGACGCGGTTGTAGCCGTCGTTCCAGTCGCCCGAGCCTATCTTTATCAGCGAATGGGAGCCCGTGCGGTAGCAGCGGTCGAGCGCTTTCCGACAGTGCTCAAAAACGCTTGCCGTAACGCCGCTCGGCTTCACGCGCATATATTTCTCGGAGGCGCTCCCGAGCTCGTCGCCGCTCGTGAACGGGACAGTCTCCGTCATAAGCGACATATCCCCCGTGACGCGGCAGTAATGCGCGGCGGCATAGGGCAGCCACAGCATATCGTCGGAGCATTTTGTGCGTATGCCGCGAATGCCGCTCTGTGTCTCATGCCACCAGTGAAGCACGTCCCCCGCGCGGAACTGCACCCCGCAGCAGCGTATTATCTGCCGCCTTGCTTCCGACGGCATAAAATACACGGCCGCGGAGGTGTCCTGAAGCTGGTCGCGGAAGCCGTAAGCCCCGCCGTTCTGGTAAAATCCCGTGCGGGCATACATACGACAGCCGAGTATCTGCCACGGCAGCCACACGTTGAACAGCCTGTCGAGGGTATCGCTGCCGCTGCGAATGGTGGGGTGCAGCTCATAGCGCAGCACGAAGTCGCTGTCGAGCGCGTCACGCGCGATGTCGGGCATTTCCGAAGCGTCGTCCGCGCTGTAGCACATTATAAATACCGCTTTCACGGTGGAGTGCGCTGATATCTGCACCTTTGTTGTGACCACGGCGCAGCTCCCCGCGAACGGGCGCACTTCGCCGTTCACTTCCCCGGCAAGGAAATGCTCGCGGTCGGTGGTGAGGGCGCATTCCCCGGGGTCGGACAGGCAGGCTATGCCGCCCTCGCCGTGAAATTCGGGGTCGACGGGCGAGCGGAAGAATATCCCGTTCCCGACGCGTCGGTAGGTCAGCAGCGCGCCGTCGTTCGTCGTGCTCCTGTCCCATGACAGAACGGGCTCGCAGTAATATGACAGAGCGCACTGCTTATCAAGGTCGCCGGTGTTTTCGATATGCACCGTGATACGCTTGAACATACCCTTTCGCGGCACCCGCACCTCCGTGCGGAACGTCAGCCTCCCGACCTTCGAGAGGTATTCCGCGCGGTTCGGGGAAAACACCGCCGTGCTGCCGGATATGATGTCGTAATACCGCCCGAGCCCCTTTACGAGCAGCATTTCGCCGTTGTTGTCCCGCATGATGTCGTTGCTCCAGGGGGTAAGCTTATTTTCGCGGCTGTTCATCGCGTAGGTGAAGCCGAGGGAGTTCTGCGATACGACGCAGCCGAATTCGCTGTTGGCAAGTACGTTGCAGAGCGGGTGCCCGTGGCGGCGTATCACATACCCGTCGTCGCGGAAGCCCTCGGAAACGCCCGTTTCGAGCGCCTCCGCGGGAATGATGTCCATAAGCTTCACGGGCGGGCGGCGCTCCTCGGTCTTACCGAAGATATACACGGCCGCGCGCTTCACGAACGCAAGCTCGTCGGAGCTCAGCTCGGAATACAGCACCGGGAACACCCGCTTTTCCCCGCCTATCGCGAGCAGGTCGGCGCGGGAGCGGTCGCAGGCGTTGTCGCAGAGTATTATCAGATCTGTGGGCAGCCCGCATTCCGCGAGCCCGTTCACCATGAGCGCCGCGGCCTCGGCACGCTGCTCGTCGCCGTCATAGTGATAAAGCACGATCGGCTTGTCGCCGCTTATGCCGAGCTTCCATAGCGTGTCGCGGCCGAGCCCCGACGAAGCGGTCAGTATCTCCTCGGAAAATACGTTCTTACAGAGCGCGGCGGGGAGCATACCGCGGGCGAGCCTTCCGGCAAGCGTCGAGCCCGGCAAGGGCGATACCGCAGTCCCGTAGGGGCAGTCCTCGTCGTCGGAGGGCTTTGCGGCGCGCACTTCGAGCGCTAAGGCGGTGACCTCCTCGCGGGTCTCGCCGCAGCATATAAACAGCGCGTTGCGGTAGGTCGTCCCCGCGGGGATATCGACCTCGGTGCGCAGGAAGATGCACGGCGAGGGGATAGAAGCGTTGTCGGAATGCTTTGCCGAGAAGCCTTTCCCGAAGTCGAGCGGGGAATTGTGAGTGAGCACATTCTCCCGCGAAAAGAGGTGTATCGTCCCGCCCGGTACGCGCAGGCCCGCCGCGAGCCATGTTTCCTTTCCGTCGGTACGGTCGCGCCGCCTTACGAGATACAGGCCGTTCTCGTTGTCGTACATCGGCTTCACGAACAGCTCGGCGAACGCGGGGTGGGCGATGATATCCGCTTCGGGAGCGAGCGCGGGGCGTATATACGCGTACAAACCGACGGTGCGGTCGTAAGAGGCGATCGTGCTGCGGATAACGATATCACGCACAACGGCGGCCTTCTCCCCGAGCGCTGAGATCTTCATACCGCAGACGAGCCCCGCGCATTCGGCGGTATATTCGGCGGAATTCTCGCGGAACACCGCGCTTCGTCTGACGGTTGTGCCGCTGTCGAACTGTGTCATATAGAAAGGTATATCGGCGTCGCCCTCCTTTACGCCGAGGAAAATACCGTCGGGGCGGCGCAGGAAGTCGCGGGTCGGGAAGGTCACGCACCGCCCGTTATATCTGTCCGCGCAGAGCCCCGTGTCCGACGCGAACACGGCTATGCGGCGGTTGCCTATGATGCCGAAGCGCGGGCGGAGCACCGAGAAGTCTTCATACACCTCGCAGCGGTCATCGGCGGCGCTGCGGTCGCGGAGCTTCGCGATATCCACCACCACCTCGCCGGACATGACGCGCTCCTCAAGCAGCTCGTCAGCGCGCTGCATGATCTCGTCCGACATGAACAGCCTGCGGAGCTTCCCGTCGCAGAGCGTATTGGTTATGCCGCAGATCGTCATTCCGATATGGTGCGCCATGTGGCTCTTTACCACGGCCGCGGCGGCTCCCGTGCGCGTCCCGGTCATATCCACCGCCTCGTAGAAGCCGTACTTCGCGTGCCTGAACGCCTTGTCGGCGAGCCGCGAGATGTTCTTCATACACGCGGAAAAGCTGTAGGACAGCGCGAGAAAGCTCGAATACGGGCTGATGACGTACTCCTTGTCCATGCCCGCGCAAAGAGCGAGCTTCTGGACGCCGTGCGCCTTGTACTGGTAGTTGAGATCGCGGTCGAAGGCGTAATACCCGCTCTCGGAGACCCCGAAGGGCAGGTGCATATCCCTGCCGCGCTCACGCTGACAGTGTACCGCGTAGCCGAGAGCCTCATAGCATAAGCTGCCGCGCTTGGACTCCAGCAGCAGTTCGGGCATGAAATACTCGAACATCGTTCCCGACCACGCTATCGGCCCCGCGTAGTAACCGCTCCTGCTCATGACGCGGGAGAGCGACCGCCAGTGGGAACGGTCGGCCTTGCCCGTGGCTATGGCGTAGAAGCTGAGCATGCGGGCTTCCGACATCAGCATATCGTAGCAGTTGGGGGCTTTTTCGCCGGTGTCGGAATTTATCCCGACCGAGAAGAGCTTTCGCGCCTTGTTGTAGAACACCCCCACGTCCGCGCCGTCGATAAGTCTGCCGATGCGCGCGATAAGGCGGCTTTGCGGGATGTCGGCGATCAGCTTGCGCCGTACCGCCACCAGTGAACAGAGGAAGTTCCCGCTGTCAACGGAGGACACGAACGGGTCTATGACCTTAAGCTCGTCGGTGGAATACCAGTTGTAGAGGCTGCCTTTGTACTTAGGGAGACCTTCCACCGTCGTTATCGTGCGGTCGAGCAGCGTTTCGAGCCGCGCACAGTCGATAAATCCCAGCTCGTTGGCGCAGACGCAGGACAGCAGATACATACCGATGTTGGTGGGGGAAGTGCGGTGAGATACGCGGAAAACGGGGGAATACTGCACGTTGTCGGGCGGGAGCCAGTGCTCGGCCTCGGTGACGCGGTCGGTGTAGAACGTCCACTCGCGGCGCGCTTCGTTCAGCAGCAGCTCGCGGTCGCTCTCTTTAAGCGGCTTCGACGAGGTATCATACACCCTGTCGCATATAACGGCGGCGGGCAGACAGCAGGCTATGAGCAGACCGATGACCGCGGCGAAGATGCTGCCGCAATACACGGCGAGCCCGAATACTCCCACGCCGACCGCGCTCGCGGGGATCATTCCCGTCCAGCCGAGAGCGTCCGTTTTGTCAAATGCCGAGGCGGTCTTCCATTCGAGCAGCTTCCTGCCCGTCGCCATACGCCATAGCGAACGGCAAAAAGCGTCCAGACCGAGCAGCGCGTTCTTCCCCATAAAGACGATCTCCGCGAGCATACCGGTGACGAGCTGCCGGGAAAGGGAGGTTATCGGGGCGTAGAATTCACGAGTATTAGAGAAGCCGAGGCCTTTGAGTGCCGCGGGTATCAGCCCGAGGATATACGGCAGCGTCAGCGAGAGCACTGCCACAGCCGCCGGTATCAGCGCGGCGAGCGGCTCGGCATTTATCGTGAATAGGATAGTCAGCAGGGCGTTGAGCGGCGTCAGAGCCCGTCTCACATTGTCGCCGAGCTTGAATTTCGTCAGCAGCGACAGGTCTTTCCGGAAAAGGAACGGGATATTCTGCACGTCCCCGCGCATCCAGCGGTGAGCGCGGCCGAAAAAGCCCTTGGTGGTGGGCGGCATACCGTCGCTGAACTCGATATCGCCGCAGTAGGCGGTGCGCAGGATCCCGCCCTCGATTATGTCGTGGGAAAGTACCCGCTCCTCGGGGAGCGTCCCTACGCAGCGCTTATAATACCTGTCGGTGCGTATCAGGCCTTTTCCGGTGAAGGTGCCCTCGCCGAAGCAGTCGTAGTACAGTTCCGACGATACGCTGTCATAGACGCTCGCCCCGGAGCAGCCGCCCGTCCCGAAAATGCGGGTCAGCCCCGTCTGCAGCGACGCCGACAGCGAGGTGGTGATGCGCGGTGCGAACACGCCGTAATGCTCATTGCACGGGTGTATCGCCGCTGCGATCAGCGAGTTTATGCTGTCCATAAGCGGAAGCGTGTCGTAGTCGAGGGCGCAGATGAACGGAACGCCTATATATCCGCTTATATCGCCGAGCACGGCGCGAAAACCCACATTCTCGCCCGATATGAAACGTATCAGGTCTTCGACGGCTCCGCGCTTGCGCTCTCTGCCCTGATACTTACGCTGGGTGCGGCAGTACGCGCGCCTGCGGAATATTATCGCAGTTCTGCCGTCCGAGCCGTCGAACGCGTCCCGCGCGGCATCGAGCAGCTCCTCATCGGCGGGTATCTCCTCCTCGAGCGCGGGCGGCAGGTCGCAGAGCATACACCAGCTGATGTTTGGGGTGCCGTTTTTGAGGCGGGCGCGGTGCAGCTTCGCGAGAGCGTCGGTGATGTCCTTCACGCTCGTGACGAGCACGGAGAGCACGCATACCGCCTCGTAGTTCTCCGCCTCCGACAGCTTCGCCGAGGGTATGCTCCCGGGGCGGTATTTTTTCAGCAGCAGCGCATCGGTGAGGGTCTTTGCGACGGCCGCCGCGGGCGCGAACACGGCAGTTCCCGCGAACCAGCCCGCGAATATCACGGTGAACGCGCTTATCCCGAGGGCGAGCGCGGTCTGTGCTATCGTGTAGTAGCGCACGTTCGCGCTCGGGAACTGTCTGCGGACATCGTCGCGTATGACCTCGCAGAGCCCGGTGCCGGAATGCTTCGCGGTGATAAGGTACTCGGCGGCGAGCTTTCTCTCGTCAATGCCGGAATACTGCGCACAGCGGGTGGTGTCCGCGCGCATGGCGGCTTTTGTCTTCTCGTCGGAGAGCTCGTACTCCGCGTCCCCCGCGTACCGCATACACAGCGGGTTGAGCCTTTCGTTGATGTACATGGCGTCAACATCCGCCGCCGCGTAGATAAGGTCGCGCTTTTCGCCGTCGGAAGCGGCTTTCAGCAGTGCGGCGAACCTCACCTGCCACATCAGCGTCATCATATCCGCGTTGTCGATGACTGCCGCGTATGGCACCAGCGCCTTGTAAACGCTCTCGGTGGTGAGCTTCTCCGTGTCTGCCAGCGCGTAAGTCAGCAGCGGCAGACTCCCCGAGGAATGCACCCTAAACGACGGTATGTCGCCTATCAGTGCGTTTATCTCGGCGCAGAGCCTGTGGCCGCCCTGCGCTTTGAGCTGTCTGCGCAGCCTTCTGAGCTGTTTTTTGTAGATCCCGAGCCTTGTGTATCGCATTTCTACAGTCCTTTCAAACGTTTTTTCGGTCAACAATGAAAAGTCAACAGTCAACTGTTAACAGTTAACAGTGAACAGTGAACAGTTGTGGTGTCGCTTCGCGACATATCGGAATTGTGACAAAACGGAAAATCGTGTGCTCCTGTTGCACAATTGCTGTGATCGCAAGTGAAACTTTCGGGTCTCGTCACGATCCAAAACCGTCGCCGCAGGCGACACCACAACTGTTAACTGTTACCTGTTAACTGCAACCTGTTACCCGTTAATTCCAAAAATCGTCAATTTGCTTATCTTTAAACAATATTATTGCCGCAATTTGTACAATTTATTGCGCGACGGTAAAAAAATACAAAAACGCTATTGATTTTTCGGGAATTATGGTGTATAATAAAGAGGATATTATCGGAGACGTATGTCCCGCAGATGTGAGAAATGTCCCGAAATGCGTTCGTAATGCGCATTGACGCGGCTCAGACAAATTGGAGATATGTTAAATGAAGATAAAGGGTAAATATTCCGAAAGCGCCGTTCTGTACGCCATAATACTGTCCGTAGCGGCAGTGCTGGCTGTGGCAGTGTTCTTCGTGGTCTATAACGTCCTGAACGTTCAGGAAAAGGAAAAGCCTGCCGCGGAAACTACCGCCCCCGTAACATCGGTTGCCGAGACCACCGAAAAGGCCAAGGAGCAGGAGGTGGATCCGGAGGTCGCCGCGGAAATGCAGGACGCAGCGGTAAATCTCATCAAGGATAACTACACCGTTCTCAGGCTCTACTACACAAAGGGTATGAACCACAAGGACGAGCCCTACGGCAATACTCCCGAGGACGGCTACTACAGCGTTGACAGCGACAAGTACAGCTCCCTCGACCAGCTTGAGGCGATAGTTGACCGCACCTACACCGAGGAATTCGCACAGACCGTAAAGACCGACCCGCTCGGCTACGGCGCGATATACAAGACCCGTGACAACGGCGACCTCGGCATCATAGCGGGCTTTACGCCTATGGAATACACCCGCTCGTGGGATACCCCGAAGTTCGAGATATCGCCCATAAGCGATACCGAGTGCGACCTTACCGTGAAGATCCACGAAAAGGCCGACAACGCTCTTGTCGAGACCACCGCGCGTATGACAAAGACCGCGGACGGCTGGAGACTCACCTCGATGATATTCTGATGCCGTAATCGACAAAAGGCGGGAGCTCCCGCAGAGAAATAAATATATGTTATGAAGTTATGAAATGATGTGTTTTAATGGCAAAAAACAAAAAAGATAATCCCATAGCCGTTTACGCGGTCGCGAGCCAGATAGGCCTGATAATCATAATCCCGCTGCTCGTGTTCGTCATAGGCGGGACGTGGCTCGTGGATTACCTCTCCCTGCCGGGCTGGGTGAATATCGTGTTCGTTGCGCTCGGCATAATCTCCATGTCCTGCGGCGCTATGAACTACTTAAAGAAGCTTATCGCGATGTACGACAACAGCGAGTCGGGCACCGGCGCGTCGGAGGCCAAGCATGACGTCCGTGACCACGACTACTACGACCAGTATTCCAAGCCCAAGAAGCTATGAAATTATTCGTAAACCGTTATTCCGCCGAGGAGCTCAGAGCTATGCTCCCTTACCTGCTCCTGTTCAACGGCGCCGCGCTCGTCGTGTGCATAATACTCGGGCTCGCGTTCGGATTTGACTGGCGCGTTTATTCCGGGCTCGCCGCGGGGAACCTGCTCATGCTCGCTAATTTCGTGCTTATCGGCGTTACCGCCGAAAAAGTTGCAAGGTGCAGGGATTTCCGCAGAGGAAGGTCGATAGCGGGCATATCCTACGCACTGCGCTATACGGGGATATTCGCGGCGCTGGCGGGACTGCTGACGATAAAGGCGGTATCGCCGGTGAGCGCTGTTATACCTCTTGTGTTCCCGAAGCTCTATTACACTTTTTTTCATATAAAGCTAAATTCTCAAAAGGAGGAGCAAAACAATGACAGCTAAGCTTATGGCTGATTTTACTATCGAGGGCCCGCTCAGATCGATACCCCTGCCGTTCCTTAACGATATTTTCGGCGAGGAGAACGCCTGTATCGCGGAATCGGTGGTCACACAGTGGATCGTTATGATCGTTCTCGCGGTGGTGTTCTTTATCCTCGGAAGGAACCTCAAGGTAAAACCCGAGTCAAAGAGACAGGCTGCCGCGGAATGGATAGTCGAGTTCTTCAACGGCAACGTCGAGACCTCCATGGGTACATATTACAAGAAGAATTACGCCCCCTACATAGGCGCGCTGTTCTGCTTCTGCATACTCTCCTGCCTTATGGGTCTTTTCGGACTGCGCAACCCGACGGCGGATGTTTCCGTCACCGGTACATGGGCTATCATCACGTTCTTCCTCGTTCTCTGGACGAAGATCAGAACAGGCGGCTTCAAGGGCTATATGAAGAGCTTTGTAGAGCCTCTGCCCTTCATGCTCCCGTTCAACATCATCGGCGACTTCGCAAACCCCATATCGCAGGCTATGCGTCTCTTCGGTAACAACCTCTCCGGTATGGTAATCGGCGGTCTGATATACTTCGCGCTGGGAAGCTTCGCTATAGCGGTGCCGGCAGTCCTGTCGCTGTACTTCGACCTCTTCTCGGCTGTTATCCAGTCTTACATCTTCTGCACGCTCACCATGTCGTATGTCGCTATGGCGGATATGTCGGAAGAATAACGCAGCGATGCTGCGAATTGACAATTGTCAATTATCAATTACGTTTCCAAAGGGCTCACGCCTTTTGAAATACAGAAAATTTTCCCGCAATGACGGGTTGAAAGGAAAGGTATTCTTATGGACAATTTAGGTTTTGTAGCAGGTGCATCGGCTATCGGTGCAGGTCTCGCAATGATCGCAGGTCTCGGACCCGGTATCGGTGAAGGTTACTGCGGCGGTAAGGCAGTTGAAGCCATAGGCAGACAGCCCGAGGCTTCCGGCGCTATCACAAGACAGATGATAATAGGCGACGCGCTCGCCGAAACAACAGGTATCTACTCCCTCGTTATAGCTTTGCTCCTTATGTTCGCAAACCCGTTCTTAGGCATCAACGGAATAGCACACTGACAGGCGTGACAGCCAACGGAAGGAGTTCTGAAAATGGGTATGACACTGATGGAAGCCGGGGCAACGCTCCAGCTTGTAAACATCAATCCGAGTACTATCATTTTCACGCTGATAAACACTCTGATCATTCTGCTCCTGTACAGGTTCCTTTTACATAAGCCGGTAATGAAGATACTCGACGCGAGAAAGGAAAAGATTAACAGTGAGATGAAGGCCGCAGAGGACGCACAGGCGCAAGCGGAGGCCGTCAAGGCGGAATACGACGCCAAGCTTAAGGAGTCCAAGGAAGAGGCCGCACAGATAGTCTCCAACGCGGTAAAACGCGCGGGCGAGCGTGAAAATCAGATAATAGCGGAGGCTCAGCAGGAAGCCGCGGATCTTAAAAAGAAAGCGGAAGAAAGCATAGAGCTTGAAAAGAAAAAAGCTATCAATGAGATCAAGGATCAGATCTCCGATATCGTCATCATGGCGAGTGAGAAGGTCTGTGAAAAGGAAATTTCCAAAGCCGACAACGAGGCTCTTATCGATAAGTTCATAGCCGAAGTCGGAAATGAATGACAGACCGAAAGGATATAAGGTATGGCAGGCTTGGTTCAGAAGACCTACGGCGATGCTTTGTTTGAGCTTATCCTGGAGGAAACACCGTCGAAGCTCTCCGACGCGAAGGACGAGCTGAATGCGGTAAATACCGTCATATCGGAGGTGCCGGAGCTTATCAAGCTCTCCAAGACGCCTACGATAACGAAGGAAGAGAAGGCAGCGGTCATTGAGGCCGCATTCAAAGGAAGGCTCTCCGAGTATATCTATAACTTTCTTATGGTGCTCACCGATGCGGGCAGACTCGACGAATTCGCCGGGATCTGCAAGTATTTCGGTCAGCGCTGCAACGATCATCTCGGCATTGCGGAGATCACGGTCGTGACCTGTCAGCCGCTCGGCGATACGGCACGGCAGAAGCTCACCGCAAAGATGAGCTCGATGCTCGGCAAGAAGATCGTTCTGAAGGAGGAGCTCGACCCCTCGATACTCGGCGGCATCGTTGTAAAGAACGGCAACACCACGCTCGACGGAAGCGTGAAGGCGCGTCTGCGTGCCCTCAAAACGGATATCGGCAGCGTTATCTGCTGACCCCGTCCGCCGTATAACAAAATGATCCTCCCGCCCCGCGCGGGATGAAAGGAAAGACGAGAATATGGAATTACGCCCTGATGAAATAACAGGTATCATAAAATCCAAGATCAAGGCTTTTGACTCAAAGATCACTCTCACCGACACCGGTACTGTCGTTACAGTCGGCGACGGTATCGTCCGTATCCACGGCCTCGAGAACTGTATGATAAACGAGCTGCTCGAGTTCGACAACGGCGTTCAGTGTATGGCTCTCAACCTTGAGCAGGATTTTGTGGGTGCGGTAATGCTCGGCTCCGATGCCGAGATCAAGGAAGGTTCCAATGTCAAGAGAACGGGTAAGATCATATCCGTTCCCGTAGGCGACGAGCTGCTCGGAAGAGTTGTAAACGCGCTCGGCGAGCCTATCGACGGCAAAGGCCCGATCACTTCCACCGAATACCGCCCCGTAGAACGCATAGCGCCCGGTATCATTACGAGAAAGTCCGTTGATACCCCTCTCCAGACAGGTATCAAGGCAATAGACTCGATGATCCCGATAGGCCGCGGACAGCGTGAGCTTATCATCGGCGACAGACAGACGGGTAAGACCGCTATCGCCGTAGATACTATCATCAACCAGAAAGACACCGATGTATTCTGCATCTATGTCGCTATAGGCCAGAAGGCTTCCACAGTCGCGTCGGTCGTTGAGCAGCTCAGGAGCGCAGGCGCTATGGATTACACCATAGTCGTATCCGCTACCGCCGCAGAGCTCGCGCCGCTGCAGTACATAGCCCCCTACGCAGGCTGCGCTATGGGCGAATACTTTATGGAGAAAGGAAAGGACGCTCTTATCATTTACGACGACCTTTCCAAGCACGCTGTCGCTTACCGTGCGATGTCGCTGCTCCTTAAGCGCCCGCCGGGACGTGAAGCTTACCCCGGTGACGTATTCTATCTGCATTCGAGACTGCTCGAGCGCGCCGCCCACCTTAATGAGGATTACGGCGGAGGCTCGCTCACCGCGCTCCCGATCATCGAGACGCAGGCAGGCGACGTTTCGGCATATATCCCGACAAACGTTATCTCTATCACCGACGGTCAGATATTCCTCGAGACCGAGCTCTTCAACTCCGGTATCAGACCCGCCGTAAACCCCGGTATCTCGGTATCGCGTGTCGGCGGCGCGGCTCAGATAAAGGCGATGAAGAAGGTCTCCGGTTCTCTGAAGCTCGAATATTCGCAGTACAGAGAGCTGCAGGCATTCTCCCAGTTCGGCTCCGACCTTGACGCCGATACAAAGGCGCGTCTCGCAAAGGGCGAACGTATCGTTGCCGTTCTGAAGCAGCCGCAGTCCTCTCCGCTCACGGTCGAGGATCAGATCATCATCATCTTCGCGGTAATCAACGATTACCTGAAGGATATCCCCGTTGAGAAGGTGCCCGAGTACGAAAAGGCGCTCTTCGAACATATGGCGGCAGATCACGCGGAGATAATGGACGCCATCCGTAAGGATAAGGTCATCTCCAAGGACAACGAGGAGAAGCTGAGGAACATCCTCAAGACCTTCGCCGCGAACTTCTGATATCGCTTTTTGCTGTAACGCAGGAAAGGAGACAACACATGAGCAGATCGGCATTTGTTTTAAGCATCGTATCTATCAGCCTCACGGCTGTTCTTGCCGTAGCCGCGGTCCTTGTGCTCCTCACCAAGAAGGTCGTTTACATCGAAAGCGACCGGTGCTGACACACCGCGACAGAACGTCCGGCTGCGGGGCATTTTCCCCGTCATAACGGACATCGAAAGGAATGGGATAAATGGCTACGGGCAATATGAAGGACATCAAGCGCCGTATCAAGAGCGTCAGCTCCACAAGGCAGATAACCAAGGCTATGGAGCTGGTCGCTTCGTCTAAGCTGCGCAGGGCTAAACAGCGCTCCGAGGCGGGGAGACCCTACTTCGAGGCACAGTATGAGCTGCTCGCGGAGATAGCGTCGGTCAAGAAAGACTTCAATACGATATTCACTGAACCGCGCGAGGTAAAGAACCGCCTGTTCATCGTGATAGCCGGCGACAGAGGACTCGCGGGAGGCTTCAACTCCAACATCCTCAAAGCCGCAACTGCCGCTCACAAGGGCGACAAGAACAAACCCAAGATCATCGCGATAGGCAGAAAAGCGGGCGATTACTTCGAGAAGCACGGCTACGAGATCATCGCGAAATACCCCTACTTCGCAGAGAAGGCAAAGACCGCGAACTGTATGGATATAGCGCAGATCGCCGTCGATCTCTTCGCAGTGGGCGAGGTGGATGAAGTTGAGCTGTTCTACACAGCGTTCGTTTCGCCGCTCGTACAGACGCCCGAAAGCGCAAAGCTCCTGCCGATAGCGAATATCGGAACAGGCACGGGTGAGGACCTCGGCCTTATCAACTATGACCCCTCCCCCGAGGCGGTTTTCGACAGAGTTGTTCCGAAGTTCCTTATGAGTATGATAAGCTGCGCGGTAGTCGAATCCTTCGCTTCCGAGCAGGGCGCGAGACGCACGGCTATGGAGAGCGCTACGGACAACGCGGACGAGATGATAGCCAACCTCTCACTCGTTTACAACCGCGCGCGTCAGGAGAAGATCACCAACGAGATCACGGAGATCGTTTCGGGTGCAAACGCACTCGGTTGATGCGGGGATACCCTCCGCAGTCTATGACAAGTAAGTTTGCTGCCTTGGCGGCTGAAAGGAAATTTGCATAAAATGGCTGAAAAAAACATCGGTACGGTCGTTCAGGTCATCGGCGCGGTACTTGATATCCGCTTTTCTGCGGACGCGCTGCCGAACCTGAAGAACGCCATTGAGATCGACAATAACGGACAGCGCCTCGTTGTCGAAGTCGCACAGCATATCGGCGACGATATCGTTCGCTGCATAGCTATGGGTGCGACCGACGGACTTGTAAGAGGCACAAAGGCTGTCGATACGGGAAAGTCTATCACCGTTCCCGTAGGTAAAGAGACTCTCGGAAGAATATTCAACCTTCTCGGAGAGCCCGTTGATAATCTGCCAGCCCCCGAAACAGAGGAGCGCTGGGAAATCCACAGAGAGCCGCCGTCCTACGAGGAGCAGGCTGCTACCAACCAGATACTCGAAACGGGCATCAAGGTAGTTGACCTTATCGCGCCTTACCTCAAGGGCGGTAAGATAGGACTTTTCGGCGGTGCCGGCGTCGGCAAGACAGTCCTTATCATGGAGCTCATCAACAACGTTGCAAAGCAGCACGGCGGTCTGTCCGTATTTACGGGCGTCGGCGAGCGTACCCGTGAGGGTAACGACCTTTACAACGAGATGAAGGAGTCCGGAGTTATCAACAAGACCGCGCTCGTTTACGGTCAGATGAACGAACCGCCCGGAGCGAGAATGCGCGTAGGTCTTTCCGGACTTACAATGGCAGAGTATTTCCGTGACAGAGAAGGTCAGGACGTACTGCTGTTCATAGATAACATATTCAGATTTACACAGGCAGGTTCGGAGGTTTCCGCGCTGCTCGGACGTATGCCGTCCGCCGTTGGTTATCAGCCTACGCTGGCTACCGAAATGGGCGCGCTGCAGGAGCGTATCACCTCCACGAACAAGGGCTCTATCACATCGGTACAGGCCGTTTACGTCCCCGCCGATGACCTTACCGACCCGGCTCCTGCCACTACATTCGCCCACCTCGACGCTAAGACAGTCCTTTCCCGTAACATAGCGTCTATGGGTATCTACCCCGCGGTCGATCCGCTCGACAGCTCCTCGAGAATTCTTACTCCCGAGATCGTCGGCAACGAGCACTATGAGGTAGCGCGTACCGTACAGACAATTCTCCAGCGTTACAACGAGCTGCAGGATATCATCGCCATCCTCGGTATGGACGAACTCGACGACAATGATAAGCTCATCGTTGCAAGAGCGCGTAAGATACAGCGTTTCCTGTCCCAGCCGTTCAGCGTTGCAGAGCAGTTCACCGGTATGCAGGGTAAGTACGTTCCCGTCAAGGAAACGATAAGAGGCTTCAAGGAGATCATCGAGGGCAAGCATGACGAGCTCCCCGAGTCCGCGTTCCTCTTTGTCGGAACTATCGACGAGGCTGTCGAAAAAGCAAAGACCATGCAGTCGTGATAAGGGGGGATCCGTATGACTCCTTTTAAATTAGAGATCGTGACCCCCGACGGCGTCTTCTTCGACGGAATGACCGATAACGTCATCGTCCGTACCACCGTCGGCGATAAGGGTATCCTCGCACATCACGAGCCCTACGTTGCCGCGCTGACGATCAGTAAGTTCAAGATCAGCATAGACGGACAGTTCCGCTATGGAGCTATATCCTCCGGCGTCATCAAGGTCAGCAAGGAAAAGACCGTTATCCTCGCGCAGAGCTGCGAGTGGGCAAACGAGATCGACGTTGACCGCGCTGTCCGCGCAAGACAGATCGCCGAGGAACGTATCTCCGAGTACGAAAAGAAGAACGACCGCAAGAACCTCGATATAGCAGAGTTCAAGCTTAAAAGAGCCCTTAACCGCTTAGAGGTGTCTAAGATGAAATAAGAGCGCACAGACTTTTTGAGAGACGCTTCGCTTGAGATTTTTTGCCCTACGCGGGCGGCGGGGCGCGACGGCGCCCATGGCGAATCCGCCGCTCATTGTTGTGCAGACTCGTAACTCTCCGGCAGGCGGCGATCGACCCGACCACTATGTACAAACTTGGGAGCATCTGCCTCTCATACAGCTCTCTGCTGTACGATGAAGCGGATAGCGCGGTGTCA
>JAFTAG010000056.1 GCA_017458655.1 Ruminiclostridium sp.
AACACTGAAACAGCTCGTTTATAACGCCGACGAGCAGTTCGACAATGAAGTGTTCCTCACCGAATATATCGACAAGAAGTTCCGCAATACGACCTTTCACGATTTCCGTACCGCCTGCGACAACATCGCCGTGTGGATACAGAAACACTTCACCGAAAAGACGCACATAGCGCTGGTCGGCGCGACATCGTTCGAGTATCTCAGCGCGTGGTTCGGCGTGCAGTGCAGCTGCAACGTGTCGGTTCCGCTCGATACCAACAACATACCCGAGAATATCGCGGACGAGCTCTCACGTTCCGACAGCAAGGCCGTTTTCCTCGACGAGAAGCACGTCAAGGATATCCCGCTGTTCAAAGAGCGCTGCCCGCAGATAGAATACTATATACACCTGCATAAGCCGACGGAGGGAATGCTGTTCCTCGGCGATATCGCGGCGGAATATGCGGGACAGAATCCCGAAGGCGACGTTACCGAGGACGATCTCGCGGCTATACTGTTCACATCGGGAACTACCGGCGTCAGCAAGGGCGTTATGCTCACACACGGCAACCTTATCGACAACACGACCTGCTGCCCCGAGGACAACTACCACGGCAGACGCCTGCTCACCTGCCTTCCGATACACCACGTTTTCTGCTTCACGATAGACATACTCCACAGCCTGTGGCACGGCGTAAATGTCTGCGTGAACGACAACCTGTTCCACTTGCAGAAGAACCTGAAGCTCTTCGAGCCGGAATACTGCACGTTCGTGCCGATGATAGCGGCCACTATACTCGGCAGGATGCAGCAGGCGGCAAAGAAGCCCCTTATCACAAAGAAATTCGTAGCGCACGAGGTCTTCGGCAAGAAGCTCATCGGCCTTGTATCCGGCGGCGCATATCTCAACCCCGAAATAATCGAGGGTTACAAGGAGTTCGGCATAGATATAGCGCAGGGCTACGGTATGACCGAGTGCTCGCCGAGAATTTGCACGGCTATTTTCAACTGCCCGAAGCCAAATTCCGTCGGCAAGATAGTTGACCGCTGCGAAGTCAGGATCGTAGATGGCGAGATCTGGGCAAAGAGCCCGTCCGTAATGAAGGGCTACTACAAGAACCCCGAGGAGACCGAAAAGTCGCTCACTCCCGACGGCTGGCTCAGAACGGGCGATCTCGGCTACAAGGACGACGACGGCTACCTCTATATCACCGGACGCAAGAAGAACCTTATAATCCTCTCGAACGGCGAGAACGTTTCGCCGGAGGAGATCGAGAACAAGTTCGCGACCTTCCGCCCGATAAAGGAAATGGTGGTTTACGAGGACAACAAGGTCATCACAGCGCAGGTATTTCCCGACCCCGACTACAAGTCGAAGGACATACAGGCAGAGATCCGTAAGAAAATCGAAGAAGTCAATGACAAGCTGAGATCCGAAATGCGTATAGTAAATATCATCTTCCGCGACCACGAGTTCGTCAAGACCGCCTCGAGAAAGATAATCCGCGCGCGGATAGATGAGTGACCGGTATGGAAATAACATTCATAATTTCGATAGCTCTGAACATCGCGGCATTCCTGCTCACCGTTGTGGGAACATATATAATGCTGAAAGGCATTGACGCGGACGCGCATCTCGCCGCCGACGGCCTGCGCTCGATAAAGTATTTCACCGTGCAGTCGAACCTCTTTTACGGCATATACGCGGCGGTGTTCGCGGCCGCCGAGCTGATATACGGTTCCGCGGAGGCTGTGCCGGGCGTGATGTATCTGCTGAAATACATCTTTACGGTGGGAATCACACTCACGATGATGACGGTGATGTGCTACCTCGCTCCTGTCGTGGAAAAGTCTTACCCGCCGCTGTTCAAGGGCGCCAACCTGTATTTCCACCTGATCGTGCCGCTGCTTGGGCTCACCGCGTTCTGCTTCTTCGAGAAAGCTGCCGTGATAAGTGTTCCGCAGGTGTTCCTCGGGCTGATACCCTTTGGCCTGTACGGAATATACTACGCGATAACGGCGCTCTCGCACACCGAAAACGGGCAGGTCGCCGAGAAATACGACTGGTATCGGTTTCTTGCCAACGGCGTCAATAAGGCTGTTCCCGCCGCTCTGATAATGCTTGTCGCGGCCGCGGGGGTATGCTTCGGGCTTTGGGGGCTGAATTCTCTGTAATATAGCTGTTCTTCCCCGCTGCCGGCGGGGAATTTTTTTAGAGATGCCCAACAAATAATATGCTCCCCCATAAAATTCAACAACCAAAAATAATCGGGTGCAGCGTCACGCTGCCGCAGGTCGAGGGCGCGCAGCCCTCGTCCCGTCCGGAAGGACAGCGCGAACGCGCAGTCACAGCACCGGCTCGTCGCCTTCGTTGTGGACTTCTTTCGTATGGAGCACAAAGACTGTGACGAAGCCGAGGAGGACACTGATGATGACAGCGGTGGCGAGGCTTATTGTGATATTGAGAGCCGTGACATCACCGGAGGCCGTATTGGTGCTCGATTCGAGAGCCGTGAAGACATTCAGACCGCTTTCGCCCGACGCGAGTGCCGCTCCGAGCGCTATTGAGTACAGAGATACGGGATTGAAGCGGTCGATACGGAACGCCGACAGTATCGACGGCAGAAACGTCTGCGCGATGATACATATAACTATCGCGAGGCCGGAGCGCCCCGTGCAGATGCCGATAGTGAACTGCAAGACCGTGAAGAAGCCGAGGAATCCCGCCGTGCAGACTGCCGATATCGTTACCATTCCCCAGTCGAGGCTGCCGCCGAAGATCGGCAGAGACACGAGAGCGCCGAGATATACCGACACCATTGAAATGACGATGATAGACAGAGGGTAGATGATGAACTTCGGCAGAGCGTAATCGACCGCCGACAGCCCCGAGCACTGCGGAATAATTACCGAGCGCTTCTGCTGCTCGCCGCCCGCAGCCCCCTTGAACAGGAACAGCGTAACTATCGCGCCCATTCCCGCGACGTACTGCACCGTGTACATCGTGATGTCCGCCGCCGTAAAGCCGCTGAACATGGCGAACGCATTCGTTACGGATTCGTCCATTCCCTCGATATTGTTCATCGTATCGGTCATCATCTTCATCATACCGAACATCACCGGGGACATCAGCGCGAGCGCCGCCATTACCACAAGCACGATGATAAGCCTGCCGCCGCGTGTATAGAACAGCATTTCCTTTTTAAAACCGTTTATCATAGTTACAGCACCCCCGTTTAATTCCACTGAGCGCCGACAATGCTCATATACACCTGTTCGAGCGTCGGCCGTGACAGCTTCACACTTGAAACATCTATCGAGTTATCGGCGAGATACCGCATTGCTTCGGCAATACCGGCTTTGGCGTCTTTTACGGTGAGCACCGCAAGCCCGGTCTTGTCGTAATAATCGGTCTTTTCCGCGAACGGCGCCGCCTCGATAAGTCTGACGACGCGCTCGTCCGGCTCAACGAGCTGTATATCCACGCTCTCCGAGCCGTATTCGCCGAGTATGCTGTCGATGCTGCCCTCAACGGCGAGCTTCCCCGCGCCGCCGACTATGCCGATACGGTTGGAAACGCGCTCGACGTCGCTTAAAATATGCGTACAGAGCAGAATGGTCGTTCCCGCGGCGGAAAGGTTCTGTATTATACCCATTACCTCCGCGCGCCCTTCCGGGTCGAGTGCGGAGGTCGGCTCGTCAAGAATGAGCAGATCCGGGGAGTTGAATATTGCCGCGGCGATACCGAGACGCTGGTTCATTCCGCGGGAGTAGCCCTTGATACGGCGCCTGCCGCCCTCGGTCATACCCGTGATAGCGAGCACCGCGGCGATACGCTTGTCCACATCGCCCTTGTACTTCGAGCAGTACGCGATATAGCCGAGATACTCATAGCCGTTCATATAGCCGTACAGCGACGGCGTCTCCGGCAGGTAGCCTATCTTTATCTTATCATTGCCGTTTTCGCCGAGGATTATCTCGCCGCTGTCCTTGGGAATTATATTGCAGACGATGTTCATCGTGGTGGTCTTTCCGCAGCCGTTGCGGCCGAGGAAGCCGTAGATATCGCCCTTTTTTATCTTCATATACAAGCCGTCAAGCACCTTGAAGTTCTTGTAGCTTTTGTGCAGGTCTCTTATTTCAAGCAAGATGATCGCCTCTTTTACTTAACTTTGGGCTTGCGTCCGGTGAGGAACTCCACCGAGCGCTCTATCGAGCTTCTGACATGCTCCATTTCAGGCTTGTGAAGGTTTCCGGCGTTTCGGTAGTCGAAGCTGTTGCAGAAGTCGTTCACGTCGGAATTAAGCTGCTTGACATAGTTTTCCACAAGCTCGTCAAGATCCTTTTGGAACCCGGAAAGGTCGCCCTTCTGGAGCTTTTCGGCCGCCTTCATATTCAGCATATTGTAGTGCGGGACGCAGATGTAGGGCTGCGCTTTGAACAGATTGCGGAACCTGCCGTCCTTTACATACATCGTGAAGAACGTTTCAAGCATGTGGTCGATGCCCCATTTCACCTTGCCGCAGACGAAGCAGGTGCCCTCTATCTCCGCGGATTTGGCTGCTTTAGCCTTTTTGGAAAAGAACAGACCCTTCTTCTCAAAAATATTGTTCCTCGCGTTCTCGAGGTAGCTGTTGAGCATAAGAGCGAGGGAAAGTCGGTTGTTCTGCTGCATGAGCATTTCAAAATGCGTGAAGCAGAAGCCCTGCTCGTTTGTCTCCATGCGCACGTCGGGCTCCATCATAGCAGCGCCCATAATGTATTCGCAGATATGCTGCTCAACCGTATCGCGCATACGGCAGAACGGGCAGCCGTCCTTCGGCTCGAAGACTTCGTTTATCGGTATCGTCAGTATGCTTTCTCTCATGGTCTTGCCTTTCTGTCAATCATTCGGTACGGTTTTATAGAGCTTTGACGAGCATTCGTCCAGCTTTTGACATATTTCGTCCGCAAGCTCGATATCTTTTGATACCGCCGCGAACGTTTCCTCGTATCTGCTTTTGGTTTCCCATTCGTTGAAGGTACTTGCGTTCTGTCTGATAAGGTCAAATGTCGGTCCCAGCTCTTTAAGAATGCCGATTATCTCGGGGTTGTCGGTCTGTATCGAGCTTATCTTGTTTAAATTTGCTCTCAAATCGTGGTTTGTGACATATTTCTCGCCAAGCAGCTCAACAATGCCTTTGAGTAAGAATTCCATAGACTGCTGATAATCAAAACAGCACATATCAATATAATAGTCGCTCATGTCAGGCTCGGTCTTTGACCTGCTGTACAGCGACCGCGCCGAAACGAGCCGGACTTTACCGTGGCTTATAAGCTTACTCATAAACGACCCTTCCTTCCGAAAGTATCTCATTGTACAGCCGACCGTTTTCGTTAATACCGTTCAGCCACACAATGTCATAATTCCAATCCGTTTCCTTGCCGATAAGCTCGGAGACAGCGTTCTTGTTTTCAAGAGTATCCATATTGTCCGCGAACCGAACGGCGATATCAAGATCGCTGTTGATACTGCATCGCATAGAGGTCGAGCTACCGAAAACGACCACTTTATCTATGCAGTCCAGATAATCCGAAAGCCGGTCGGTGACAATATCATATACAAGGCGCTGCTTAAGCGGATGGATCATATCTATGTTCTTTACCTTGAGATATTCGGATCGCAGAACATGAAAGTATGTCTTAACATTTGTATCGTTCATCACAATCTCCAATCTATAGGCTCTATGCCTCTGCTCTTAAGGAACTCGTTGCACTTTGAGAAGTGCTTGCAGCCGAAGAAGCCGTAATGTGCGGATAGGGGCGAGGGGTGCGGGGAAGTCAGTATGAAGTGCTGCGGGTTTGTGATAAGCGGTACTTTGGCTTTGGCGTTGCCGCCCCAGAGGATGAATACCACGGGCGTCTCGCGTTCATTCAGCAGTGAGATGACACGGTCGGTGAACACTTCCCAGCCCTTGCCTTTGTGACTGTTAGCCTGTCCTTTTCTTACCGTGAGCGACGTGTTGAGCAGCAGAACGCCCTGTCTTGCCCAATTTGTCAGATCTCCCGACTGCGGTATTGGCAGGCCGAGGTCGGTATTAAGCTCTTTGTAGATATTTTTAAGGGACGGCGGCGGTTCTACGCCCGGGCGCACCGAAAATGCCAGCCCGTGAGCCTGCCCCGGCTCGTGGTAAGGGTCCTGTCCGAGAATAACGGCTTTCACCTTGCTGTAAGGCGTGAATTTCAGCGCGTTGAAGATGTCGTACATATCCGGGTAGATCGTGAAGCCGTTGTACTCCGCTTTGAGGAATTCCCGGAGCTGTAAGTAATACGGCTTGCCGAATTCCTCAGAGAGCAGCGCGTCCCAGTCGTTGCCGATATTTACCATTACTGCTCTATATAGACCTTCTTCATCACCACGGGATTAACGGGCTTATCGGAATAGTCGGTCTCTGTGCCGGCTATCTCATCGAC
>JAFTAG010000334.1 GCA_017458655.1 Ruminiclostridium sp.
CCCATTCGCACCGCCCTAAAGCCGTCATATTGCACAAATTTTCCTTGACATACGACAGTATGCCTGCGAAAAATTTGTACAATCTGCCGACTTTATGTCGGCACGCCTGAACGACAATAGGTTTTTAGAGGAGCCCTAAAACAAACCCTCCGACAAGAAGTAACTTGCGGCGGGTCGCCGCTGATGAACAGTGAAAAATGAAAAGTGAATAATGAATAGTACAGAAACGGCGCACAAGTGTAGTGCTTTTTTACTATAAACTATTCATTATTCACTCTTCACTGTTCACTAAGGCGCTGTTAAGCGCCGTTTCTGGTGGGAGCGGGTGGATTCGGACCACCGAAGCTGAAAAGCAACAGATTTACAGTCTGCCCCCTTTGGCCACTCGGGAACACTCCCATATCAAGTTTCCGTCACCGGAAACGTGCCTGCCTTTTACGGCAGTCTATCTATCAAAAATGCCGAGGACCGCACATTGACATTTTTACCGCCCCGACTGTTGCCGGGACAAGTTGGAGCTGGTGGACGGATTCGAACCCCCGACCTGCTGATTACAAATCAGCTGCTCTACCAGCTGAGCTACACCAGCATATCAAGACGCCTCGGTCTCAAACTGCTTGATTATTATATCACGGACGGGCGGCTTTGTCAAGAGAAAAAAGCACATTTTTAAAAATTTATTGAATTTTTACGAAAACTGCCGTATATAATGCCGCAAATAGCCGCAAAATCACGATATCACAGCCAACAGTCAACGGAAAGGGCTTCCACGGAGAGGATCATTTTGCCGGAAACCCCCTCAAAAGTCCCGTCGAAGCGCTGGCCGGACGCGGACGACACGCCGAACCGTTTTAAGGCGGGCATATCGGGGATATCGCCGGTATTCGTTTTCGGGGAAGACATCTCGAACTTTTTGACGCCGGAAAAGCAGATATCGCAGACCTTGCGGGAGGACAGCATAAGCACGAGGGCGGCCTGTTTTTTTGCGAGGCTGTACCGTGCGTCGAGCAGCTTTGCGCCCGTGAAGTTATGCTCCTTGAACAGCTTATCGAGGCTATGCTCTCCCGTTTTTCCGTCAACCTCATCGATGAATGCGCGCAGCTCGCCTTCTTTGCAGGTAAAGGGGCTGAGGTAGCATTTTGCGAGGGAGGCACGGTCTTCGGGGCCTGCTGACATAAACATCGGGTCACGGCGGGCGGTCAGAACTGCGCTGCGCCACTGTTTACGCCAGTTCCCGGACACCTTTATCCTGCGGAGCTCCTCGAGAGCGGCTTCGTTGAGCACTTTTTTATCGGTATGTCTGCTCATTTCCTCGTAAACGCGGTTAGATAGGCCGGCGAGGGTAGGGCTTCCGGCGAGCTCATCGTTTTCGGGGTGGTCGGAGAATTTTGCGGCGAGCAGAGCCTTATTCAGCAGGGAGATCTCGTCGATATCATCAATTTTCATCGGAAAAATCCTCCCATTGCCAAATAATACACACAAATCTCTCAACAGGCGCAGTCACTGTAAATCTAATTGCGAAGCCGGCAAAGTTTTTTGGAAAGAGAGAGGGGTCTGGGGAGAGAGGATAACCTTTTGTTCACAAAAGGTTTCCTCTTTCCCCGGTCTCAAGCGTCAGCGACCTCTCAAGCGTCAGCGACCTCTGTACTCTCACGCTCACGCTTCTTCCCAGTTATGCCACACGTTCTGGACGTCGTCGTTATCGTCGAGGGCGTCGAGCAGGAGACCCATTTTCTTTATATGGTCCTCGTCGGTGAGGGTGGTATAGGTGGAGGGTATCTGTGCGGGCTCGGCGGAGAGCACCTTATAGCCCATATCCGCGAGAGCCTTGCCTACGTCGGCTACCGATGCGGGGTCGGTGGTTATCTCGACGCAGCCGTCCTCGAAGGAAAAGTCCTCGCCGCCGGCTTCGAGGATATCCTCCATAGCCTTATCCTCGTCGATATCCTCGTCCTCGTTATCGAGCACTACAACACCCTTCTGCGTGAACATGAACGATACGCAGCCGGAGGTACCGAGATTGCCGCCGAACTTGTCGAAATAATGTCTTATCTCGCCCGCCGTGCGGTTGCGGTTATCGGTGAGGCACTCCACTATCACCGCTACGCCGTTGGGGCCGTAGCCCTCATATACGCAGTCCTCGTAGTTGGTCTTTTCGCCGTCGCCGCTTACCTTCTTTATCAGGCGGTCGATGTTGTCGTTGGGTATGTTGTTGGATTTGGCCTTCTGGATAAGCTGCGCGAGCTTGGAATTGCTGGACGGATCTCCGCCGCCCTCACGCACTGCCACCGCTATCTCACGGCTTATCTTGGTGAACACCTTGGCTCTTGCGCCGTCCTTTTCACCCTTTTTTCTCTTGATCGTGCTCCATTTGGAATGTCCTGACATTAGTTATCTTCCTCCGTCTTTCTGATATTTTTTGATGATCGTTCCTTTGCTTCGTTTTCCTGCAGCATATCACGGTACTGCATTATCGTATCGTAGTTCTTCCAATACATATAATATCCGTCCATAAAGTGCTGAATGTCGTCGATCCTTATCCTGAACTTGTCCTCGCGCACGGCGAAGCTGTTCACAACGGTCTCGGGCGCCTCGAAGTACATCGCGTACTCGGGATACATAAAATAATTGAGGCCGTAATTCGCGCGCTTTATGACCGCGTCAACGAGCCGCTTTGCGTGGAAGGTGTCGCTCCCCTCGCAGGTGATGCCCTTGTCGGTCAGCCTCGCGTAGGTCTCGAATGCCGCGTTGAGAGTTTCGGCGGCAGCCTGCATGGAAGACGGCGTATTGTGCACCCTCAGCGAGTAGTCGTCGCCGTCGATGTTTTTCAGAGCGAACGCGTAATAATTCACATCGTTCGTGTATTTCGTCAGCTCGTTGAACGCGTACGCCATCCAGTGGCTGTGCTCGGTAACGATGCCCTGCGAGATAAAGTAGTTGCAGGCTCTGCGCGCCGCGGTGAGGTATTTCTCGTTGTTGGTGACGCCGTAAGCCTTGCCGAGACCGTATGCGGCTTCACCGTCGTAGAAAATGGTGATGTAGTCATATACCGTCTGGTATGTATAGCGGTTGATAGCGTGTACGAACGCCCCGTTATACTTCTGCATAAAGAGAATGCCGTTCGCGAGCGCGGTTATCGTCTTGTTGTACTTCGCCGAGCCCGTTACTTCGGCGTAGGTGCAGTACGCTATCAGCGCAAGACCGTTGCCGCCGAGATTGTAAGTGCTGTTGTCCAGCACGAACGCGGTGGAGTTGTCCTTGTAGTAAGTGTAGCCGGCGAGATACGAGAATGCCCGCTCGATGACCGGCAGGAGCGTTTCGTCCCGGCACATCTCGTACTGCATCACCATATTCCACACCGTACCGCAGTGCCTTACAATATTATACCCCTCAATTTCCTCGTTGTCAATAGGGTAATAGCCATAAACGAATTTTCCGTTCTCGTCGCATAACGAGCTTAAATATGAGGAGCTCGTCTGTGCGAGCGTTTCGAGCCCCTTTCTGTCGAGCGTAACGTCTCTGCGCCCTACATCGCCGTATGTACCGTTGATAAGCTTGTACGCGTATGCGTTGTTATCCGCGAAATACCCCTGCGTCCTGAGCAGATACAGCTTGTCCGGTATCTTTTCGAGCTTTTTCTTGCCCATTCTGGAAAGCTCCGCGTTGACCTTTCCGAGGTCGAGCCTGCCGGTCGTGTAGTCGAGCATTCCGAGGCTGTTTATCTGCGCTTCGAGCAGTGCCGTGCCGCAGTAGCTGTTGAATGCGATCGAGTCGCGCATACAGTCCTCGCGGGACTCGGTGTATTTGGTCACGAAATCGGAATATAACACTTCATTCACCGAGACTGCAACATCGAGCTTCATCCACTTCGGTGTAACGCCCGACTTGCGCATTTTCGAGTAGGCGGTATTTACCGCGGTGCCGATATCCTTTGCCTGCGTCTGAAATACCTTTGCTCGGGTCTTTCCGTCCGATACCGAGAAGAATACCACGGCGCGTCCCATAGTCTTCACGGCTTCGAGCGTTTCGGTATCCTTCAGCAGCATATCCGTCAGCAGCGTCGCTCTGTTCACATACAGGTTGCCGAGCGCGCGGGCGGCGCCCGCCGGTACCGAGAACACTCCCGATACGACGATTATGGCGGTAAGCAGTACCGCGATCGTTTTTCTGATCTTCATAGCTTATTTCCTTTCGGGTATATTTTCCGTTACGGCGGCAAAAAGCGTCTCCAGACGCTCGTTGTCGCCGATAAGCGACAGATAGCCGAACAGCGCCTCTACAGCGGTGGCTTTGTGGTATTCCGCAGGGTCGCTCGACTTCGGAGCCGTTATTCCCGTGGAATTGCGTCCGCGGCGTAATATATCGGCTTCTTCCTCGTCAAGCAGCGGCTGCAGTATCTCAAATGCGCGAGCCTGAAAAGACGCCCTCACATACCCCACCGACAGCTCGTGCAAAGCCGCCGAAGGCCTGTCCCCGCGCTCCACGAGCATACGCCGCACCAGCAGCGAGTACACACTGTCCCCGTAGAAAGCCAGAGCTCCGGGACTCATCCGCTTCGCTTCAGATTTTGTCAAGACTTTCATGTTGAGATCTCCTTTGAGAGATGTGAAATGTTGAGATTTTTAACAGGACGCTTCGCCCGATATTATTGCCTCTGCGCCTGTTGGCACTTGAAAGCGTTCATCGTGCACCGGTGAACGACAACAGGCTTTTAAAGAGCGCCAAATAATTCTTTGGATACCTTTGACGAACGGATAACTACCGGTCAACAGGAGCATAGATCTGTCAATTCACAAAATCAAACTCAAAATCAAATATAGACACGGTATCATTTTCCTCGATACCCGCGTCGAGCAGCGCGTCGATTATCCCGCTGTAGCGCAGAACTCGCTGGAAATACTGCAAGCTTTCGTAGTCGTCCATATTGACGGTAGAGAGTATGTGCGCAAGCCACGGCGCATCTACCGAGTAGAAATGCGCGTCCTCTTTTTTAACGGTAAAGGCGCGTTTCTGCTTTGCCTGCTCTTCAAGCTCGGTAAACGTCAGCGGAACAGCCTCGTACCGCACAATGGGCGGGAGCTTTTCGAGTTCGCCGGCGATCGCCGCCACAAGCTCTTTCGTGCCCTGCGCCGATGCCGCCGAGATAACATAGAAAGGAAGACCTTTCTGCTCGATAAAATTGCGGAAATCCGCAATTTGTTCGACTGTGGCGATGTCGCTCTTGTTCGCGGCAACGATCTGCGGCCGCTCGGAAAGCTCCGCCGAGAAGTTCTCGAGCTCGCGGTTTATCTTCTCGAAATCGTCTTTCGGGTCGCGGCCCTCGCTTCCCGAAACATCGACAACGTGTACGATCAGCCGACAGCGCTCGACATGACGCAAAAACGCGTGTCCGAGGCCGACGCCCTCGCTCGCGCCCGCGATAAGCCCGGGGATATCCGCCATAACGAACGACTTTTCGTCGTACTTTACAACTCCGAGCACGGGCGTTATCGTTGTGAAGTGGTAATTCGCGATCTCGGGCTTTGCTGCGCTGACAACGCTTATAAGGCTGGATTTGCCCACATTCGGAAATCCCACCAGCCCGACGTCCGCAAGAAGTTTGAGCTCCAGAGTAACGTCATACTGCTCCCCGGGGTAGCCGGGCTTTGCGAAGCGCGGTATCTGACGCGTCGGTGTGGCGAAATTCATATTGCCCTTGCCGCCTCGGCCGCCCTTTGCGACAACCACAGGCTCATCTCCCGAGATATCCGCGATGATGCGGCCGGTCTCGCTGTCCTTGATGACAGTTCCCCGCGGCACCTTTATCACGATATCGGGAGCCGACTTTCCGGAGCTGCGTTTGGGGCCTCCGGGAGCGCCGTTCTGCGCGACATACTTTTTCTTATATCTGAAATCTATCAGCGTGGAAAGGCTGTCGTCCGCCTGAAACACAACGTCTCCGCCCTTACCGCCGTTGCCGCCGTCGGGGCCTCCCGATGCGACATATTTCTCGCGGTGGAAGGATACAGCGCCGTTGCCGCCGTCGCCCGCCTTTATCGTTATCTTGACAATATCTACAAACATATCTTTCTCCGATCATCGGCTGTAAAGCCTAAGCTTATTCATTCCACCGCCTTCCGCGGTAAAATGGATGTTGAACCAATTGGCACGCCGAAGAGATAATCCCTTATATCTTCCTGTTCATATATTCCTCGTCCCTGTCCGCAATGCCTGTACGCTCACGGATAAAGTTGAACGGTGTCTCGATGATACCGTTTACGCGGGCGAGCTTGGTGAGTATCACTCTGTATTCATACGTTCTGTTTCGTGTGCTGACGGTAATATCGTAGCACTCGGGCAGCAGCGGGAACTTATACGTTTCCCATGTCACACCGAGCACATCTTCGTATTTATACGCGTCGGTGCGGTGCATATTCGGGGGATATGTCACGACGAAGCGTTCCTCGTTCGCGGTGAACTCATACTTTTTACCTCTGTGGAGTATAAACAGCAGCAAAATATACAGAGCGACAAAGATCGAAAGGATGAAAATTCCGAATCCCGAAGCTATGAATGTTGCACTGACGTTGATAAAATCCGTCGAGAACGCGTTCATCAGTGCTCCGCCCTGTGCCGCGGTATCATAAAGTCTTTCGGTATCGACGATACTGCCGATATTGCCGTCGCTGCCGAAAGCTCCCGCGAGCCAGACGAAGTTGAACACCAGCAGCCCCGCGAACAGCAGCACGACAATGCCGCCGATTATCGCGAAGAGCCTGTCGTTCTTGTAAGCGCATCTGAACTGTCCGGTCTGCTTGAAGCCGAAACGGTCGTTCGCTTTTCCGAGAGATGTGTACATTTGTTCCTCCCCGACCCCTCCCCGGTGGAGAGAGAGGCTATATTTTATCTGTGCACCTATACCGTGTGTATGATCCGGCCGGATCATGACCGGAAGTTACGCTTTTGCTCGACGCTCGCCGCCCGGTCTATCAGAAGGTGTTCGTCCTCGTATGTGAGCCCTATGCGCTCGCGGATTATGTTGAAAGGGGTCTCGGTAATGCCGTTCGCCTTTGACATAGGCGTATGTATGAATCTGAACGGGAGCTCCCCTTGCTTTGTCCGGATCGTTATATCTACGCATTTCGGCGCGAGAAAGAAGCCCCACTCTTCGCAGCGGATCCCGAGAACATCCTCGTATTCTATCCTCACTACCTTGTGCATTTTCTCGGGGTAGGTCACGATAAACACGTTTTCGTCCGCTTTGAAGCCGTATTCCTGCCCCATTCGCATATTGATGAGTATGATAAAGAACACTATGACCGCGATAAGCAAAAGAAACAGGCCGAACGCGATACCGAGTATGGTATAGCCTATCTGCACCATAGTATTGCCTGCGCCGGAATTAGGCGCGTTCGCCTCGCCGTAGATAAAGCCGTAGATAATGTCGTTGAGCGTCTGCGAGGCCAGATACGGAACATCGCGCGCTATGATGAGCAGATACACGACGCTTATCGCGAGAAGGGCGACAAGCACACCGATAATTATCATTCCCGTGGTCAGGTATGAACGGGTGTTTTCGTAAGCGCAGCGGAATTTCCCCGACATGGAGAATCCGAAGCGGTCGTTCACTTTTCCGAAAGATGTGTACATTTGCCCCTCCCCAACCCCTCCCCTGTGGGGAGGGGCTTTATTTTTTGTGGGGGCTGCGCCCCACGCCCCGCTTTGGGCTTGATACCGCGCGTATAATTATCGCCGATTATTACGCTCCGGTATGTAAAAAGCGCTGTTCATACCGATACAAAATAAGGACGGAATTTCTCCCGTCCCTTATTTCTGCTGAAACCGATCATTCTGCGGGGTAAACACTTACCTGCTTGCGATCCTTACCGAGGCGCTCATACTTCACCTTGCCGTCGATCATAGCGAACAATGTATCGTCGGAGCCTCTGCCAACGTTCTTGCCGGGGTGGATATGTGTGCCTCTCTGTCTGTAGAGGATATTTCCCGCGAGAACGAACTGTCCGTCGGCACGCTTTGCTCCGAGACGCTGTGCGTTGGAGTCTCTGCCGTTCTTGGTGGAGCCCATACCTTTTTTATGAGCGAAATACTGCATACTGATAATAAGCATATTTATCTTCCTTTCCGAGGTGAAACCTCTTTGAGCGTTACCTTGATCTTGCCCTTGCCGTCCTTGGCCAATCTGTCTATGTGGTCATAGAAAGCCGCGATCACCTGTTTTGCGGCGATCGACATAGCCGAATCGGGGTCTTTCAGCACGAGCATTATCCTGTTTCCCTGATCCTTAACGTCCGCTTTGCAGTAGAGGAAGTCGGTGATGATGTTAGCGGTGAGCATGACGGCGGAGGAGACTGCTGCGCATACTATATCGCGGCCGAAAACTCCCGCGTCGGCGTGTCCCGATACCGAAAACCCTACCAGAGCGCCGTTGTAATTGAGAAATTCCGCTTCTATCATAGCTTTTACGCATTGATAGCTTCGATCTTTACCTTGCTGTAGGGCTGTCTGTGACCCTTTGCCACCTTTTCACCCTTCTTGGGTTTGTAGGTGAATACTCTGACCTTCTTGCCGAGACCGTTCTTTACGATCGTAGCCTTTACGGAGGCGCCGCTCACATAGGGAGTGCCTGCGGTGACGGAGCCGTCATTTCCCACAAGGAGCACCTTATCGAAGGTGTAGCTGCCTTCATCGGCACCGAGCTTCTCTACGAAGATCTCGTCGCCTTCCTTTACCTGATACTGTTTTCCGCCTGTTTCGATTATTGCGTACATTTTATACCTCGTTTCCGAACTCGCTGCAGCGGGCGCTGTCAACTTTATGGCAGACTTAAAAGACCCGGTACACGCGGTTCTATTATTTTAGCATATCGCTTTCGTTTTGTCAAGGGGTTTTTCTCATTTTGAGGGAATTTTTTTGCCGGAGCGGTGTCACGGCCGGGGAGCGGAAACAAAAAGGCACTGCCGGAGTGCGGACAGTTGCCTTTGGTTATGCGGTCTATTTGCCGTTCTTGACGGTGAACGCCTTGATAGCGCCGAAGGATATAGCGCCCTTTGCGGCGAACTTGCCGTTTACGGTGAGATCCGCGCCGTCGGTCACGATAAGGTCGTTGCTGACGGTGAGCGCTTTGTTTATCACTATCGTGCCGCCGAGGGTGGCAGCTGTCCCCGCCTTGCCGGAAGCCGTCAGCGCGTCGAATGTGCTGTCGGTAACTGTCAGGTTCGCGGCGGCTTTTACTGTGCCGAGGGTGCAGTTCGTGACTGTGAGCGCTTTCTTCGCGGTAACTGCTGCATTTGCGCCCTTTGCGGTCTTTAATGTAACGTTTTCGAGCGTTAAGTCGCCTTTTGCGGTTATAGACGGGACGGTTATCGTTACGGCACTGTCGGCTGTTATCGTAACGGGAACTGCGGGGAGAGATATCGCTTTTTTCTCTTCAATGCCGTCTGAAAGATTCATCGTGTACGCGGGCTTTGCGGACTTTGCCTTGATATCCTTGTTTATCTGCGCTATCGCCGAGGCTATCGTGGGATAATCGGCAGAGCCTATCTCAAATATATCTGTCGAGGGCTTTTCTTTAGCTTTTACCGTAACGGTGAATTTCGCTGTTTTGCCTTCGTAATATACCGTTATAGTCTGCTTGCCTGTCTTTGTGCTGTCGAATCCGGTGCACATCGCGGCAGTGAGGCCGATCTCATTTGTGGATCTGTCGCTGTATGTCACCAAAATTTTGCCGCCGGTAAGGTCAAGAACGTCCCCGACAATATATTCGGTCTTGGTGGGGGCTGTGAGAGTTATGCTTTTTACCGTTTTTTCTTCAGTTTCCGAGCTTTTAAAATGAATCGTGCAATCCTTGGGGATAGAGGAGTTGGTTTTGCTGATAGCATTCCACTGTTTTTCTGTGCCCGCAAAATAAATGTCGGTAAGGTTTGTGCACTCATAAAATGCCATTCCGCCTATTGAAGTAATACCTGCGGGAATATTTATGCTTTCAAGAGAGGAACAATAGCTGAATGCGCCAACACCTATGGAGGTCACTTTATCCGGTATAGTCAGTTTTTTCAGGCTCTTACAATAATAAAAAACATTATTATTTATTGATGTGATATTATTGGAAAGCTTAATTGTCTCAAGAGCGCTGCACTGCCCGAACGCGGACTCGCCGAGATAAGTCACGCTGTCAGGCATCGAAAAGCTTTTAAGGGCATAGGAAAGTCCGAATGCCTGAGTGCCTATGTAGGTAACACTGTCCGGAATAATTAAATTATCCAGATTGATACAGCTCGCAATTGCACGTTCTCCGATATAGGTCACGCTTCCCGGTATTGTTATGCTTTTTAAGTCTGTACAGTTATAGAAAACATAATCTCCGACAGAAGTAACTCCGTTATTGATAATAATTCTATCTATCTTGCAGGTTGAAAAAGGCGAGCTTAATCCTGCTCCCTTATAGCTGCTCATATCTCCGATGCCACTGATAGTGAGCGTTCCCGAATTATATACCCATGTCACATTTTCGCCGCATGTTCCTCCGATATATTCGCTGTCACTTATTTCAACAATCGGTTCGTCGTAATCCGCGCCGGTAACGACAGTTCCCGCGGCGACGCTTGCCGTCAGCGTCAGTGCGAGCGCGAATGACATTAACTTGTTGAGCTTCTTCATAGTATGATCCTCCAAAATCTGATATTTGCGCAAAATAAAAAGTGCGCAGCATAGTTTGAGAGCCACGCACCGTGTAAAAATGCGAAAGCTCTTTGAATTGCTGCCACACAATTAACTGAACATAGATTTCGAGAAGCACTGCACGAAAAGTATGCAAAAAGAACCAAGCACCTTTACCGTATGGTAATATGCAATGCTTCAAAAATTATTCAGTTAATATGTGGCATTATTACTATACCACATTTCCCGGAAAATTTCAACCCTGTTTCCGCAAAAAATTCCGACCATGCACCGCCGGAGCGTTCTATACATGTCCCGTTGTGAATTGTGGAGCGAAACGCCCGCCGCGGTGCCGGCGAATTGTGCAAAATGCACATAAATGCCGATTTGCAGTAAATCTATTTACAAATTGCAGAAAAAGTGCTATAATATATGGTAAACAGCCCGAAAGCGGCAAAAATTTGAAAGAAGGCAATAATAATGGAAATCAAAGTTACAAAAACCACCAATCCCAAGCAGAAGCCCGACCAGACCAAGCTCGGCTTCGGAAACTACTACACCGACCATATGTTCGTTATGAACTATGACGAGGGCGAAGGCTGGCACAACGCAAGAATAGTTCCCTACGGCCCCTTCGAGCTCGACCCCTCCTCCATGGTGCTCCACTACGCGCAGGAGTGTTTCGAGGGAATGAAGGCTTACCGCACCGCAGAGGGCAAGATACAGCTCTTCCGCCCCGAAAAGAATATGGCAAGAATGAACACCTCCTGCGAGAGACTGTGCATCCCGAAGTTTGACGGCGATTTTGTCATAAAGGCTATCAAGGAGCTCGTCAAGATCGATCGGGACTGGATCCCCACGGAAAAGGACACCTCGCTCTACATTCGTCCGTTCGTATTCGCCGTTGACCACCATGTC
>JAFTAG010000335.1 GCA_017458655.1 Ruminiclostridium sp.
AACAGGTCGATTTTCTTGCCGCTCAGGGCTGCGATATGATCCAGGGCTATTACTACAGCAAACCCCTCCCGAAAGCCGAGTTCGAGCAGAAGATGTGAGAGTACGGAGAGCACAGAGGCACAGAGAGTCGCTGACGCGCTTCTCTCGAGCGTCAGCGCTTCTCTCAAGCGTCAGCGACTCTGTACCACCCGGCACTCTGGGGTTTGACGGTGACTTTGCCGTCGCTGCGGACTGCGTGGTCGCCGTAGGTGTAGATCGCGTCGCCGAGCGCTTGTGCGAACGGGAAGGACACTTCCCGGTCGGAAGGATTGAGGACTACGAGTATCTTCTCGCCGTCACCCGTGCGGGTGTATGCGAGCGGGTATTCGTTCTTGACGCAGTACACGAATTCTATATCGCCCCTGCTTTGGAGCGCGGGGTGGGCGGCTCGAATCGCCGTAAGCTTCCTTATCTCGTTGAGCAGAGAGTTTTTGTCGGCTTGCGCCGCTTTGACCGTAGGGCGGTCGGGGGACGGGTCGAGCGGGATATAAAGCTTGTCTGCCGGGGAGCTCCCGAAGCCCGCGTTAGCGGTGTCGTCCCACTGCATAGGCGAGCGGGAGCCCGTGCGCTCATAGCCGCCCTCAACGGAGTAGAGCCCCTCGACATAGCGCATTCCTATCTCATCTCCGTAGTAAATGAACGGCGCTCCGGGCATCGACAGCAGGAACGCGAACGCTATCTTGCGCCTGCCGCCGTGTATGTACTTTGCAAGGCGGGTCATATCGTGATTGCCCGAGGGAATGCACATCAAGCCCTTGCCGCCCGACTTATCGCGGTTCGCGGTATAAGCCTTCACAAATTCGGACGCGTCCCCGCCGCCGCCGAAAAACGGGTGCTCGCAGCGGAACAGGTCGTTATAGTGCGAGGGGCCGAAATGCAGCAGAAAATCCATGTGGAAGCCGCCCTGCAGCGATTTGTCGGGCTCGCCCCACTCCGAGACCATCGCCGCGTCGGGGAATTCCCGGTCGAGGAACGCCCGCACGTCCTGCCAGAGCGCAATAGTGCCCTTGCTGTCCTCGTCCTGTTTTACGAGCGAATGCGCCATATCCACGCGAAAGCCGTCGCAGCCCGCTTTCAGCCAGAACCGCATTATATCTTTCATAGCTTCGAGGGTAGCTTTTGCGCCCGGGGAATCCGTTGACTGCTGCCACGGCTTGTGCGGGCGGTAGTAGCCGTAGTTCAGCGCGGGCTGGTGGGAGAAGAAGTTCACGCCGCAGGCTCCCACACGCTCGGAAATGCCTATCAGCGCGTTCATTCCCTCGGGAGCCTCCCATGTGTTGTCCGTCCAGATGTAGCGGTCGGTGTATGGGTTCGGCGCGGCCTTGCAGGACTGCCTGAACCACTCGTGCTCCCACGACGTGTGGCCGGGAACAAGGTCGAGCAGTATGTGCATTCCCCGCTTGTGAACTTCATCAAACAGGCGTTTCATGTCGTCGTTTGTGCCGTATCGCGGGGCGGCTTTGTAATAGTCGCGGACGTCATATCCCGCGTCGAGGAACGGCGAATCGAAGCACGGGTTCATCCATATCGCCGTGCAGCCGAGGTCCTTTATGTAGTCGAGTTTTTCGATGATGCCGTTGAAATCGCCGATACCGTCGCCGTTGGAGTCTTTGAAGGACTGCGGGTATATCTCGTAGAATACCGCGCTTTCGAGCCATTTTACTTCGTTCATCTGATTTCTGCCTTTCTTGGGTGTTTTTTCTTATTATACACTATTTTTTGGGATAAATCAATAATTATGTTGAAATATTGACCGGTCATTTTCCTGATGTCAAGGGTATCCAAAAAAATTTTTTCTTTTGTTATCTGGAGAAAAAATTTTTCGGAGCCTCCCTTGACATCCGGAATGCGGCGTGGGTTTTAGCTCCGCCGACGGGGCTGGGTGGGAAGCAAGACCGCAGTGGCACCCCGTCGATCTTTCCATTATACCACGCCGCACCACTCCCTGCCGTGTGCAGACTTGTGGCCTCTACTGCCTCGGGGGCGAATAAAAAGCAAGACGCTCGCCGCTCGCAAAAACTCTTCTTTCTCACTATTGAAATCTCGTAATCGACGCACTCGCTCTCAAATCTAACTGCGAAGCCAGCAAAGTTTTTTGGAAAGAGAGGGGGTCCGGGGGAGTTGACCTCCCATAAAGAACTTTCCGTATTTTCTTTGGCAGCGCGATCTCTCACGCTGCCTTTTTGTTGTAATCTCTGCTGTCAACAGTCGCCGTGACGACATAAACGTTGAAGCGGAAACATATCTCGACTTCCTGCTCACGGTGACCACTGGATTTGTCAGCTTCATGAACGATGATTTTGTCAACAAATTCATGCATCAGCTTCGGTGTAAGCTCCGAAATATGCTCGTACTTGCGTACTATCTGCAAGAAGCGGGATATGTCGCTGCTTTTCTGCTCTTTGGCTTCGATAAGCTCACGAAGCTTCACGACTTCCACTTTCAGCTTTTTCTGCTCGTCGGTGTAACCTGCCGACATCTGTGAGAACCGCTCGTCGTCGATCTTGCCGAGGACATTATCCTCATAGAGCCGTGTGAACAGCTTGTCAAGTTCTTCAATGCGTCGCTCGTTTTTAGCGAGAAGTCGCTTTGCTTTCTTAACTTCATTGAGATGCGACGTTTCCGACTGTTCCATTGACCGCTGAACAAATGCGTCCTCATCGTCATGGACAGCGCCGAGAAGCTTGTTTATCTCGCCCAGCACGATCTCACCGAGTATGCAAGTCCTGATGTAATGCGCGGAACACTCGTCGTAGCGCCGTGAATATGTGGAACATTTCAGACATTCCTTGTTCTTGGGCGTATCACCGCCGCGCGATATATAAAGCTTTTTACCGCAATCGGCACAATAGACTATACCGGAGAACGGATTCGGCTCCGCGCACTTCTTCTGCGGTCTGCGCTTGCTCTCGCGGAGCTGCTGCACAAGGTCGTAGTCGTGCTGTGAGATTATCGGCTCGTGAGTATTCTCGAATATAAGCCAGTTTTCTTTCGGCAGGTCTATTCGTTTCTTGCATTTGTAGGACTTTTTGGTTGTTTTGAAGTTTACTGTATGACCGACGTATTCAAGCCTTTCGAGAATATCGCTGATGCTGCGATGATCCCAATGTGCAAGTCCCGTACCGCGTGACCGTATTGACGGTGTAGTTACGCCCTCGGAGTTCAGCGCTCTTGCGATCTGACGCGGACCGCGCCCTTCAATGCACATCTTGAATATGCGCCTGAC
>JAFTAG010000336.1 GCA_017458655.1 Ruminiclostridium sp.
GCTCTGCCACAGCGCGAACTGCTCGCTCGTATCGGGCGCGCCTATCGCGATATTTATAGTCTCCGCGCCGAATTCCGCGGCACTGTGACTGCGCTCCGAGATAAGCGTGACAAGCCCCGTTTCCCGCGCGAGAAGCCTTACCGCGTCATTCAGCTCCGCGTCGCTTATGAAGCTCTCGTCCTCGCATACTACGGGGCAGGCGTCCGGCAGAAAGAGCTTTGTTGCCAGCTCGCGCAGCTTAACGCCGCCGTTTATCCCGAGGAAAACGGCGGATATCCCCGCCGCTTCAAATGCTCTTTCCACCGCAGTACGCCTGCCGACGCCCTTTTCGCCCGACACGCATATCACCCGCGGCATATTCTCGTTTGCGGAGCGCAGTGCCGACACGATATCGGCCTCGGCGCGGGTATTCTCCGCGAGGGGCGTAAAATGCGTATCGTAAGCGGGCGGCGGCAGGAACGCGTCATCGTCGAGCTCGCCGGTCAGCATAAACTCCGTGATAAAGCCTTTCAGCGACATTTCCGCGCCGTAAGCGGGTCTCACGCCGTCGAAAATACGCCCGAGAGGGCTGTCCACCGCAAAACACCCCGCCGCCGAAAGAATATCCGACGTCCCGAGGAACATTCCGCAGGCAAGTCCGGGCGTGATGAGAGCCTTTCCCGTCAGCTCGGATAGCTTTGCCGCGGTGCGTCCGTCCGTCGCCGCGAGCAGCCCGAGCAGCGCCGTGCAGCGTTCGAGGTCACCGAAGCCGAAAGTGCGGTACACCCCGGCGAGCGGCGTGTCGGGCAGCTCCCGCAGCATTTTCACGATATTCTTCACGGTATCGGCCGAATGACCGTTTTCGGCGTACCCCGCCGCGTATTCGCACATAGCGTGAAATACCGCTGTGTATTCTTTATACATGGTCATTATCCCTCATATCCGAGCGCCGACGCGACCTCGTCCTCCGACGCGTCGGCCGACAGTCCGAGCGCCTGTATCATCCGATCCTTTTCCTCGTCCTTCGAGTTCATTATCAGCTTTGCCCGCTTCTTTGTTATCGCGTTGAACGCGCGGCCGTAGTGATCGGAGAGGTCAAACTGCGCGTCTTCGTCTATCGGCCCGTTATATACGCCGAGACGGGCAAGCGCTATCATCTGCGCTTCCTGCAGCGAAAGCTCATCGAGCTCGGCGTCCGGCCTCGGCCGCTCGCCGGTGTGCGCCGCCGGGGGCACAATGCTTTCCTCGTCCTGCGAGGGGGAAACTGCCGCACTGCCATGTCTGCCCGACGAGACGGTCGTGGTAGTAGTGGTGACCGAGATGCCAGAGGAACTTGTCCCGCGGCCGTCGGAGCGCCCTCCCGACTCTTCATCGCTGTCATCATCGTCACGCTGAGGCATCGAGGCGGCAGCAGCGGCTTCGGCCCTGCGGTCGGCTCTGTACTGCGCGATTATCTTTGCTGTTTTTTTGTTGAGGTACTCATCGACAATGTCCTTATGGAATTTATCCATACTGTCTTTTTCGCGTTTTTTTTCGGAAACGGCCACTCCCCTGCCGACAGACGACACCAGCGAAGCGCCGATACCGGCCAATCCCGCTACGGCACTGCCTGCCGCGCCGCCCATAAGGTTCTTCGCGAGCACACTGCCGAGCGAAAGCAATCCCGCGCCTATGCCGAAAACGCCGCTCGTTCCTGCGCGGTCTCCTGCGGCAGCCCCCTTTATTCTGTTGAGCGTCGCCGCCTGCCGCATAGCAAACATTCTTGCCTTTACGCCCTTTGCTTCCTGCTTGTAGGAATCTCTCACGTCCCGGCTGAGACCGACGTTCCTGCTGTTCCTCTTATAGGCGTCATAGTCGGCCTGCTTATCCTTCCCGTACATAAGCGACCTTGTATTGCCGCTTCTTTTATTATATTCGTTCGCGGTCTTTCTTGCTCCGATCGTATCGAAAACAGAGGCCGCGGTATTCAGCGCCGCGCCCGTACCCGCGACAAACCCGTTCTGCGTGGCATCGGTAACGCCGGCTACGCCCATCGCCCCCGAAGCAACACGAAATATACTGCCGACCGTCCTTGTGGCTGCGGCAGCCATTCCCCACCTGCTCTCGGTCTTCTTGATATCGTCCCTGTCATGTTTCAGCTTGCCGAGCTTTTTCCCGTGCGAGTACATACTCATGATGCCCTGCCCGAAATTCACAATACCCGCGCCGATATTGACCCAGCCTGTTCCTTCCGAGCGGTCTTTCATATATTGGTCGGGATCGGCGAGGTCGTTTACCCCCTGATGAATGCCGTTGTCCAACGCGAGAGCGCCGTTCGTCACACCGGCAGCGTCGCTGAGAAATCCCAGACCGGTGTTTACCGCGCCGAGAGTATCGGTCGCCTGCTCCGGCATATCCGTCGCCTGAGCCGCAGCAGCATTGACCCTGTTGTCAACATAATCTCGCTTCAGTCTGTCTGCTCTGCTTATAGCGGGCATAGCACCATTCCTTTCAGTCGCTGCCGGAAAAACCCGACAGGAACTCGTTTTTCAGCCATTTGCTCGGCAGTATGCCGAATTCCTCATCTATCGCCGCGGCATAGCCGTCATATATCTTCTTCGCCTTGTCGGGCTGCCCCTGCGCGAAGCAGCACACCAGCATATCCCGCACTATCTGCTCGGAATAGGGCTCTATCGCGTAGGCGCTTTTCAGAAAGCCCATTTCCCGCTCAAAGGCGCCGTTCGCCCGGCAGTGCTCCGCCACAGCGAGCGCCGCCGTAACATAGCATTTGTCGTAGTATTCCCGCCGCTCGTCCGCGCGCACGCTGTCGATGTTCCCGAGATAGCGCCCCCAGTATTTCGCGAGCAGACTCTCATAGGGGAGCAGCTTCTCCCTGTCATTCTCATCTACCGCCCTGCACACCGCGAGAATGTCGCTGTCGGCGTCGCGTATCATCGACATATCGAGTATATAGCATTTGTTTTTATAGACGATGATGTTCTCAAGCCCGTAGGCGGTAAGCTCCCGCCGCAGCCCGTAGATAAGGTTGTGCAGCATAGCCACGGCGTTTGCGGGCATATTGTCATGCCAGAGCATATTGAGGATATCCTCGCGGGCTATGGGTCTGCCGTCGTTTTCGAGCATATACGCGATAAGCTCCGCGCTTTTTTTCGACCTGCACTGTATCTCGTTGTCGCCCGCTTTCAGCGTTAAACTGCCGAAGCGCGTTATCGTGAGCATCGTCTGCTCCGCTGCGTCGGGAGCTTCCTTTTCGCTCTCTGTGATGAGCTCGAGCGTGTCCAGCTCACGGCGATACAGGAACGGCATAGGCAGCGAGTTCTCGCGCAGGTAGGCGAGTGCGCTATCGACATTGGCCGCATACAGCTCCGGCTTGCGCTCGTAGCGCAGCAGGCCGTTGTAGAGCTTCCTGTAAACGCTGTATTTATTCTCCTTGCCGAACATACTGTCGGCTAAGTTGTATGCTTCCTCCATTTTTGCGGGCTCCCCGCTGTAGTAGTGGTACTGGGCGAGCGCGCCGAGCACCTCGGGGTCGGAGGGCCTGCCGGATTTCGCGATGATGTTCCCGCAGTAGCCGATAAGCTCAAATTCGCAGTTTGCGAGCAGCTTCCCGCCGTACAGCTTGAGTATGCGTTCCGCGCCTCTTGCGTTACCGCTGACATCGAACAGCTTTATCGCCTCGGCGAAGCGCTTTCCCGCGATGTAGTATTCCGACGCCCGCTCGGTGAGCAGACGCTTTTTTTCCTCGGGCAGCATCGCCGAAAGAATGTCCCGCAGCACGGGCGGCAGTTCCCCGTCGGTGATACCGAGCACGGATAGTCTGTGCATCAAAGCGCCGCCGTCGCTTATACCGAGCACTTCTCTTGCGAAGGTGCTGTCCTCACAGCCTGTGAACGCCGTCATCATAAGGAAGTCCGCAAGCCCGCCGTCAAGCCAGCCGAGCAGCTCCGAGCGGACGAAGCTTTCAAGCATGGTGCGGTGCAGCGCTTCCTCGGGGGGGATATCGCCCTGTGCGGCAAGCTGTGCCGCCGCTATCGCCCAGCCGCCGGAATATGTATGCAGACGGTTGATATATACGTCTGTCGGCTTGTCTTTCAGCATTCCCGCGAGCTCCGCGCGTGTGAAGCGCATCTCGCGCAGCCCGAGGACACGGGCTTTCCCGTTCATCACGGGCTTTATCAGATATGCGGGGATGTCCCGCCCGGCGAACACGAGCTTCACGCCCATATCCGCGAGAAGCCGCAGCAGCGCTCCGGCGGCGCGGTCGTGTATCACATCGGCGTTGTCGATAAGAACGAGCCTTCCCGCCTCGGCCGCGGCTTTGGCAAAGCGCTCCGCGAGGTCATACGGCTCGATGCTCCCGCCGCGCGGCATCTGAAGCGCTCCCTCCAGCAGTTGGCCTATCCGCGCCGGGGAATCGTCATATTCCGCGAGGGAAACGCACACGCTGCCCTCATTATCCTCCGCGAGCTGCGAGAGATACGCCGTCTTGCCGTGACCCGCGCCGCAGACGATGATACCGAGCCCGCCGGGAGCGGGTCTGCCCTCTCTGCGCACGAACGGCTCGGGGCGCTCAAAGCTGTACTTGAAGCCTGCGTTCATAAAACCTTACCTTTTTTTCGGGAGCCCCGAGTGCTCCCCCATTTGTCACAATTCAAAATCGCGGCGAAGCCGCACCACAACTGTTCACTGTTCACTATTCACTCTTAATTTTTAATATGATCACCCGGATAACTCACCACACGGTGCAGTTACATTTCGCCCGCGGGGTGGTCTTGTTCCTTTGTCGAGGCTCTCTGCCTGCGGTGCGACCTACTTTCCGTCTGCAGGTGCGGAGAAGTATGGCGTCTCGTACCGAGCCGCTAAAGGACCGATGCAGGAAGCATCGAAGGCGGTCTGCCAAAAGCGCGCACGATGCGCGCTACCAA
>JAFTAG010000337.1 GCA_017458655.1 Ruminiclostridium sp.
GCGGTCATTATCATCTTTCCGGTGCTGCTTTGCGCAAAGGCTGTACGCTTTTTCTTCTGACCTCCGAAGCTTCGGAGCATTATACTTCCGTTGGCGTTCCGATTGAAAGGTACTCCAAGAAAAGCGAGTTTTTTTACAACTGCGGGAGCGCTTTGCGTCAGCGCCTCGACAGCATTGGGATCAGCAAGATAACAGCCGCCTTTCAAGGTTTCCTCAAAATGCAGTTCAGGCGTGTCATTTTCGCCCATAGTGTTAAGCGCTGCGTTTATTCCGCCCTCGGCAAGAACCGATTGGGCGCGTTCGGACTGCTGTGCGGAGATCAGCCGGCATTTTATCCCGTTCTCCGCAAGTGTGAGCGCGGCGGAAAGCCCGGCAAGACCTGCGCCGATAATATTTATCATTTGAATAACCTCTACCTCTTTGCTATGCAGCTCATACGTCAGCGGCATAGCGCAGTTATGACCGAAGGTCATTATACGAGCCACCTCACGAAATAAACAACAAAACCCGCACCCGAAATAAGCAGCAATATTGAGATCACAAACGCCGAGTCCCCGATGAGCTCACGGGGTTTTCCCGCGCCGAAGCCGAGCAGAAGCGGTCGGATATTGCTCACGATATGTACGAGCAGCGAAAGCACGAGAAGTACCGAACAGACGAGCTGCGGCACATCGAACAGGTCAAGTCTGAACGCGCCGCCCGTACTGCTTCCCATAAACTTGAAAATGTGAGAAACCATAAACAACATGACGGCAAATCCGCTCATTCGTCTGGTCCAGAAAAGTTTGTTCTCGCTGAAATATCCGGCTCCCGATCTTTTCAGTGCGATAAGCGTATCAAATGTTAGCTTTATACCGATAACGATATGGGCGGCGACAGTCGATACAAGCACCCATGCAAGCACCTGCATTACCGCATTGCCGCCCGGCATGAGCCCGAAAAGCTGCAGACTCCCGACTATGATGTGCAGCAGAAACAGTGCGAGCATCACAATACTCAGAACAGCGTTTATCTTTCTCACTCGGCACCTCCGTCGTTCACCCGTATGATCTCAACATTCTTATCGCAATAAACAGACGATATACCGAATTTTTCGGCGGCTTCATCAGAAACGATAAGCGCATCGAATCTCCCGTTATCCGCTTTCGACAGCGTAAGCACAGCCTCTCCGCTTTTCACGGTCATCTGGTTTTCCGGAAGGCGCGACATAAAACTCCGTGCAAGGGTCAGAGCCCCGGCATCGCCGTCAAGCGTTACACAGGTTATATCGTCGAAGATTATCGAAAAATCACCGCCGGAGAAGAACTCCCGCCAGGCAGACATATCGCTTTCGCTGTGACGATCGCGGTTTATCAGCACGATATAATTGCCGGATGGCTTTTCGATCACGACAGAAGCGCTCGATACAGCGTCTGCGCCCCCTGAAAACATCGAAAACCCTCCCGCTAGTGCAAAAGGAAGAACAACGAGCAGTGCTATCCCGGCAGTACAGACTGCGATATGGCGGAGCACTTTCACTTTTGTTCCGCCTGTGAGAGTGCGGCATCTGCAGCTTCAACAAACTGGCGATAGTTTATTGTCGCGCCGCTTATTGCATCGACATCATTTACGTTTCCTGAAAGAACGAGCGCTTCGGCATATTTATCACACGCCGCGACAGCCTTCTGTGCCTTGTTATAAAAATCCTTGTTCGCAACGCTGCCTTCTTTTTTGCCGTAGTCCTCACCTTTAAGAGTCCCGTCAAGCTCATAGGTCTTAAAAGTACAGTCTGCTATAGTTCCGTCCTTGATGGTTACGGTGACGATACCGTAACCGTTACCGGCATCCGAACCGTCATCGTTGACATACTCGGCACTTCTGGCTTCGTAAGTTCCGTCGTTATATGTCACGGACGAACCTCCGCAGCCACCGAGAAGTGCAAGACCGGCAATTGCCGCGACTAATGTATATTTTCTTTTCATACGCTCA
>JAFTAG010000338.1 GCA_017458655.1 Ruminiclostridium sp.
AGCTCGATGTAAGCAGCTTCGCCGAGAATGTGAACATAGACCGGATCTTCCGCTGCCCAAACGCCCTTGAGTACGGCAGTCTCTGTCATAGCTGTACCGTCCTCGCCTGTGAAGGTGTAATCAACGAAAGCGTCCGTGCCGTCACGCTGGATATTCATTACGACCTTTGCGCCTGTCATAAGCTTGAGCCAGCCTGCCCAATCGTCGCCCCACGAGCAGCCGTATGTCACCGCACCGTCGGGATGACCCCAGCCGTAAGCGTCCGCGCGAATTACCGCATATTCCGCATAGCCCTCATAGTTATCCGCGCTCGGGATAGTATCAGCCTTTACGGCTGTGTTGGTGAATGCCGTGACCATGTTGTCGTAATTGTTCACGCCGTCGGAGTAGTTATTGAGTGTGAAGGTGAGTGTAGCGCCGTCCTTGAGCTCATAGCCGTCCGTGTGGTCTGTCCAGAAGCCCATTGTTCTGTCGGGAGTACCGAGTACCGCGATAGCGGAAGCGTCAACGGGAGCAGCCGCAAGTGCGACGGGTGCGGCTTCCTCGGTCTCGGCGGCTTCGCCCGCGTCATATTCGGGAGCCACGGGTTTCTCGGGAGGATTGCCGTTCTCGAAGAGCGTCTTTACCTGTCCGTCTGTCAGAGCGTAGTCAAATACACACAGCTCGTCGATAAATCCCTTATAGATCGTATCCCAGTAGTTGATGCCGATGTGTGCCTCAACGCCGCTGCCGGTCAGGATCTCGGGAGAAAGTCCCTGATAGTACATATTCTCGGAATTTGCTTCCCACTTGAGCTCGCCGTCGAGATAGAACTTTGTCTCGACTCTTTCAAGCCCGTCGTCCGCGACATAGCGCACGCCGTTGGAGGTTATCGTGACCATGCACCATTCGCGCTTGCCGTGCTCCTGATCGTCCATGGCATAGATCCACGGCCATACATCGTACTGCGAGTTGCGGTTCCACGCTACGGGGAAGATGTCGGCGTCGTTAGCTCCCCACGTGCTCTTTGTGAAGTTGAGCCATGTGCAGGGGTTGTCATCGTCCGAGGTAGCTATGTTGCGTCCTACCTGGACAACGGGTCCGTATGTCGCGACACGGTCGGCGTTGAACCAGAAGGAGAATGTGTAAGCGTCTCCTGGGATATCGTTGAGTTCAAAGTCAACGCCGTATTTTCCGTCAAGGTAAAGCGCGTTGCCTATGGCACCCTGACCCTCGGCGATAAGGATATCGTGGCTCGAAGGCACGATATTGCCCTTTGCGCTCGTATCGGTGAGTCCGCTGTTATCCTCGTTGCGCTCGACCGAGGTAAGTCCGTCCGTGTTCTCAAAGCTGAGGTACACGATAGGATCTGTCGAGATAGGCTCGGCTTCCACCGGTGCCGCGGTAGTCTCGGCAGCTTCCGTGTCGGCAGCGACGGTGGTGGTGGTCGTCGTTGTCTCGGCAGCGGGCGCCGCAGTTGTGGTAGTCTCGGCTGCGGGAGCAGAGGTCGTTGTTGTGGCGGCGTTGTTGCCGCAGGCTGCAAGAGACAGAACCATTGCAAGTGAGAGTCCGAACGATATTTTTTTCTTCATAGTGTTTTTCCTTTCTATTTTTCCCCGAAGCGGGATAATTACATTGTTTACTGATTGTCGGTCTTCATCTTCTCATACTCGGCGATCTCGGATTCCGACAGGACGTTGTAAGCCGAGGGGCCGAAGTAGTCGAGCATTGCCTGTGCGTGATAGTAGTTGGCCTTGCGGTTCGCTTCCTCGACATAGTCGGCAGCCTGTGCGGTGCCGTTGTCAACAAGGTCGTGTATGCCGATCTTGTTGAAATATTCGTCGCAGAAGTTCCAGTAGCCCGCTATACTCGTCCAGCCGAACGAGATAGGCTGCATACATGAAGCGAAGTAGTCTCTCCAGAGCCCGGTATGCTCATCGTCCATGCCGGCGCAGAAAACCTTGATGTATTCGTCCCATACGCCCTCGTCCTTTGTGATCGGAACGGGCATAACGTCATATTTCAGCGCTGTGCCCAGAGCGTTTACGATGCTCTCGTCGGCGTAAGCCTCACATCTTGTGTACCAGCCGTCAACGCCGAATGCCATGAACTTGAGCAGCTCATACGCTTCACGCTGATACTTGCAGGAGGTGGTGACTCCGCCGTAGTCTATCGTCGCGATAGAGTGATGATCCGCGCCCGCATCGGCTTCGGAGACTGCCGGGATAACATAGGGAACGATATCGAGGTTGTAGGCTTCCTTGTAAGCGGGTGTGTTCCATGTGTTCTGGAACGTCCAGAATGCCTCGGAGAAGATCGCCGCGTGTCCGGTATTGCCTGCCCAGCCTTCCCAGTCGCCGCACCAGTCTTCCATAGCCTGTGTTTCGGTGGAAGGAGCTATGTAACCGCCGAGCTTTAAGTTCGAGAATTCCTGCTCACCGACAGCCCATTCGCTCAGATCAAACACCTTGCCGTTGAAGCCGAACTCACCGATGATATCCTGTCTTGCGGCAATGCCGTAGTAGGAGTCAAGACGGTTGTAATAGCCGAGTCCGTAGTAAGCCATTCCGTCGGGGGAGTTGAGTACGGTAGCGTCCTTGATGAGCTGTATCATGTCCTCCCATTTCCATTGCTGTGTGGGAACTTTCAGGTTAAGTGTTTCGAGAACGTTACGGTCTATGAAAATAACGCCGGGGAAGAATTTCACGGGAACGCTGTAGCGCATACCGCCTTCAAGGCTGTATGTACCGAGACCCGCGGCAGTGATCGTGTCCGCGAGGTTCTTTGTCTCCTCGTCGGTGTTGAAGTAGGACGAGATATCGGCGAGCAGCATATTCGAGAGCGCGTAGTCACAGTCGGAGTGCATAATGAGGTCGGGTGCCTGATTGTTGCTGACGAGCGTCGAGAGCGTGGTGTTGTAGGTCGCGACGTTCTCATACTGCACGTTCACGGTGATGTTCGGATAGATCTGCATGAAGCGCTTTGCGAGGTACTGCACGATCTCGTCCTGGTCGAAGTGGAAGTAGGTAAGGGTGATAGGCTCTGTGGTCATATCCTTGTACTTCTTGTACTGATGCGAGCTGCCGTCAACGGTCACAAGCTCGTAGTCGTTCGTTACCGAGGTCGCGCCGCCGGCATTCCCGCCCGAGGACGCGGTATCGCCGCCGCCCGAGCTGCCGGTATTACCGGTGCTTCCGCCGCCGCTGTTGCCGCAGCCGGCAAGAATGCCGACCGTCATAAGACCCGCAAGTAACATTGCCGTTAATTTCTTTTTCATAGGTTCCTCCATTTTCTGAATTGATATTGTGACAGGTCATTTTGGCCTGTTCAATTACTTTTTTCTCAAAACTTTGAATTTCAGCATTCAGGATCCGTCGCTGAAGGCGACACCACAACTGTTCACTGTTCACTGTACATTGTTAATTATTCTCCGGTGATACCGGTCCTGTCGATGCTCTCGACAAAGTGTCTTTGCAGTACGAAATAAAGTATCAAGAGCGGGAGTATGCTAAGGAGCGTCCCCGACATATTGATGGACTCGTTAAGGTTCGTGGCTCCCGCCGTGGCCGTCTGCTGATAGCTCGAGAAGTTCGCGGCGAAGTTGTCGAGCTGCACCACCAGCGTCGTCCATTCCGTCTGCCCATAGACCCCGTGAACATACAGCTCGGTGAGGTAGGATTCGTTCCAGTACCACACAAAGGAGAACAGCGCCACGGTGATGAACGCGGGCTTCGCGCTCGGGAGGGCTATCCGGAAGAACGAGCGGAAATGCCCCGCGCCGTCTATTCGTGAAGCTTCGATCAGCGCCTTCGGTATCTGCCGGAAGAACTGCCAGAAGATAAGTATGAAGATCGGAGCCTTGAAGCCCTGCGCGAACATAGCCGGCAGGATGAACGCCCATATCGTGTTGAGTATGCCGAGATTTGAGTACAGAACGTAGGTCGGTATCATCGTTATCTGACTCGGGAGAACGAAGCTCAGTATTATCACACCGAACACGATCTTTTTCCCGGGGAAGTCATACCGTGCCAGCGCGTAGCCCGTTACCGAGCAGGAAATGAGGTTGCATATCGTCGGCACACCCGCGATGACTATGCTCTGCCACAGAGCGTTCCAGAAGTCCATACTCTTTGCCGCCTGCTCGTAGTTCGAGAAGTTGAGCGAGCTCGGCAGCCATTTTATCGAGGAATCCAGCAGGTCGTCGAGCGTCATAAGGCTGCTCGAGACCATATGCAGTATCGGATAGACATAGATGAAACCGATACATATCAGCAGCGCATAGACAACGAACTGTTTAAGAAAGCCCTCTCTATCCTTGCTGCCGAACATAAAGCGGTGTATCTTCTCGCGGGTGAATCTCTCCCGCATTGTTTTTTTAGTAGTCGTCCCGCTTCGTGGTGTGCGAGGTGATCCTGCCTTTTGCGCGCTGCTGTTCGATGCGTCTGGCATTTCTGCGGTTCCTCCTTTCTATCCTCTTCTTGTTGCGAGTTTCTCTCTTGCGAGCCTTCATCGCACGCTTGACCTGCTTTTCGTACTGATCCTTCCTTGTCATCAGCAGGAGCGCGAACAATCCCACAAGTATCAGTACGACCACCGAGTACAGCCACGCCATTGCCGAAGCGTAGCCGTAGCCCTTCTCCTTCGTGCCGGAGAACATCGAGTCCTTGATAAGACCGATTATCGGGTTCTCGCTGTTGTTCGAGATGAATACGACCGTGTATATCGTATTGAGCAGTATCATCGACCGCAGGTTCGGGAGAGTTATCTTCCAGAAGCATTCCCAGCCCGAGCCGCCGTCGATCTTCGCCGCCTCGTACATCGACTTGTCGATCTTCTGCAAGCCCGACAGGAAAATAAGTATCTGCACGCCCGAGTACCACAGCGTCGTTATCATATTGCTGAACACGTCGGATATCGGCTTGGCTATTATCTCCGGCAGCACCGAGCCTATCGCGCCCGAGAGCGCCGCCGTGTCTATCGCCGAGACACTTCCCGCGCCCTGTGAGTTCAGCATACCGAGTATCGGGCCGCTCACGATTATGACAGGCAGGAAGAATATCAGCCGGAAGAAGCCCTTCCCCTTTATCTTCATATTCAGCATCATAGCTATCAGCAGCGCGAACACTACGATGATAGGCACCGATATGATCGTGGAGGTCAGATAGTCAACAAGATACACCATAAAGTCGGGGTCCTGTATGAGTATCTGTGTGAAGTTGCCGTGACCGACAAAGTTGAATATCCTGCCGAGCGGGGTGATACGGATATTGTTGAGCGCGTACCAGAACGAGCTCCCGAGCGGGTAGGCGAGGAAAACGGCAGCGCCTATGAACCACGGTATCATGAAGATGAAGCCCGTTCTCGCGTAGCGCTTTTCGAGCTTGCCCGATCTCAGGTGCTTCATTCGCTCCTTCAGCGCCTTTTTCTCCGCGCGCGTCTGTTTTTTCGTTTCCGCCACGATCACTCACCCCCCTTTATAATGTAGGAGAGAGCTCCCACGGTAACGCCGTCCTCGCTTATTTCGCTGCCGGCGAAATTAACATAAACAGTCACGCCGTTGTCGTAGGTGACCTTCACAAGCCCGCTGTCCGTCGTTTCGTGCAGTATGATGTGCGCGTCGGCAGTCTTTGCGGCGAGCTCACGCAGCGCTCTGTCATACTCGGCTATCGTGTCGCGGTAGGACGTGTATTCAAGCGAGTAGAGGTCGCTGGAGTTGGTATATATGAGCTTTGAGGAGTCCTCCGCCGCCACATAGAACGACGGGTACATTCCCGACTCGACCATTTTTAAGAAGTTCTCGCGCTTGTTCGCCTCAAAATTCACATATTCGGAGTAGGTCGGCACCGTCCCCTTGAATACCATGGAAAGGAACGGTATCTCCCTGTCGAGGTAGAGGTAATCCGAGGAGCTCAGCGGCATATCCAGCAGAGCGTCCGAATATTTCCAGAGGTAGGCGTTCGGGGTCTCGGTGATGAGACTGACGCTTCCGGCGGCCGCGTTCACAGCATCCTCGTATATGTCCATAGTGTCGGTGCGGGAGTAGTAGGAGCCCTTCGAGCTGTAGGAGAACAGCTTTTCGGTAATGCCCGAAAGCGCTATGTTTCCTATGCCCGCGGAAACGAGATCTTTGGTGAGGTGCGCAAGGTCGCTCCCGCTGCGCCCGGGCATAAGGTAGTAGAAGGTGTCATATACCTGCCCGTGGGTCTCGTTCCTGAACGTGCGCTTGTTCACCATTTTCATCACGTTGTAGGTGGTGGCGTGGGTGTCCGCGTTCACGGAAAGAGCGTCGTCGTAGAGATATACGGTATTCCCCGCTTCCGCCTGCGTCTTTATGAAGTTTTTGAGTGCGGAATTGCCGCCTATGCAGCCGTCGGCGCTGAATGATGTAACGGGGACATCGTAAACGCCGCCGCTCTGCCAGCCCTTGAATACCGACAGGACGCTGCTCACGCCGAGGGTACGCAGCTCATCGAGTATATCCCCCGCCTGCGCCGCCGTAGTCATCGTTACCGCCGTAGTTCCCATAAGGAACGCCTCTCTGTCGGAGCCGAGGAGATCGACCCGCGTGCGGTAGCTTGTGTCCTGCTTTATGAGCCTGCCGCTGTTCAGCAGGTACTCGCGGTAGGAATTCGCCATTCCCGAGTAGTTCGCGTTATCCTCCGAAAGCAGCCTGTATCTTACCGTAAGGTCGGAGTGCATTCTGTCCTGCTCAACGGCGGGTACGGTACCGGAGTTCGACTGATTGAGCGGCTGCACATAAACGTCACGCAGCAGGAACCTTGCAAAGCAGCGGTTGTAATCTACCATAACGCCGTTGGGCACTACCTCGATGCTGCACCGCTCGTCGCCCGACTCCACTATGCCGAGGTAGGCGAGCTTATCGTCAAGGTGCGCCATTCCGAATACCGGGGCTATGACGCTGTTGGCGGAGGTTACGGTCTCGTAATGCTCCCAGAGCGTAGAGACCGCCGTGCGGTTGGTCATACCGTCGTCGGTGCCGTATATCAGCCCCGAGAAGCCGGTTATGTAGCGCCCTTCTTTATTGTCAAGGTATATCAGCGCGCCGTTTCCGTCGGGTACGAGCATATATCCGTCCTGCTCGTCGAGGTAGGTGTAGCCGAGGAACGGGAACAGGCTCACCGTGCTGATGTAGGTGCCTTCGGTGTTCTCGTATATCGACCCGTCCGGCACGCGCACTGTAAGGTCATCGCCGTCAAGCTTTATCTCGACTCCGAGCCCGAAATTATACTTGCCCCCGAAGCTAAGCTTCGCGTAGATGCCGTTTTCGATGCTGTATGTCTCGATATCGGTCTTTACGGTATTTACATCGACCTGATATGTATTCAGAGTGCCGATTATCGCGTTTATCACGATACCGCTCTTCATATAGCCCGTCCAGCTCGCGTTGTTCCTGCCGTCGTCCTTTTCGTCGCTGACGGTCGAATCAAGCACAGCGCCGGTCTTCTTGTTCTCGAGCCTTATCGAGAACTGCGGCTCGTAGTAGTACAGCTTGTATGTGTCGCTTTCCGCGACCTGCACAAAGCCGTCTTTCGCGTCTATCCTTGCGCCGAGAGCGGGTATTGCCGCCGAGTGGGAGTGAGTGCCCTTTACGATATCGGTCTCCGCGCCCATAATGATGATGACCGCGGTCACGATGCCCGCTATGAGCAGTACAGCGGCGATAATTATGACGATGAGCAGCTTTTTAGACTTTTTAGTATCCAAGTCTGTACACCCCCTCGCCGGCTACCGCTCCGATGAATCCGAACACCTGAGCCCAGAGAACATAGATTATGAATATCAGCAGCGCAAGTATCAGAGCCGCGAATAATGTGAGAAGCAGCACCTTTACCGTCTGCCAGAAGGTGAAATTGTTGACCTCCTTAAGCCCGATGAAGGCTATGACCGCTATCCAGCCGTAGGTCAGTATCGACAGCATAGTGGTGAGGAATACCTCGTTATTGGTGAGAACGTGGGAAAGTATGTATATCAGCGGCATAAAGACGATATACGGCGTCAGACTGTAGCAGATAGATGTGTATATCTTCTTCACGGTGCCCTCGCCCTCGTTTATGGTGCAGACGAGGTAGGTGCAGGCTGTTACCGCGATAACGACGGCGATGATAGCGCCGATGTCGCTGAGTATCTCATACCTGCCGTCCATGACGGTCTTCATAAGGAAGCCGCAGGTGTATTTGCTGATAACAAATTCGATCATAAATATGAGCAGCAGCAGCGACGGCATAAGCCACCCTTCCCTGCCCTCCGCAGCGATACCGTAGGCGGTATCGGCGGGCTTCTTCATAAACCTGAACGCGTAGCACAGGTCATCGATGAAGCGGTTCTCGCGGAGCTTTCCGAAGAATTGCTTCGGCTTTGCGAGTATCTGCTTTTTCTTGTCGAGTATCTGCAATACCTTTATGATAACGAACAGTGCCGCGATCACGATAATGACCGTGATGATATTGCTTTTGAGCCATACATTGCGTATTTCCCAATAAGCGTCCGAGTAGCCGGAGTAGTCCTTGGCGAGCCTCGCGTAGCGCATAGCCTCGGTGTAGTTGTCCTCGCGGAAATAGCAGCGCCCCATAGCCTTGTTGGCGTAATCGAACATCGAGTTCATTTTGAGTATCTCGGTGAGGGGAGCTTTAGCTTCCGTGTAGCGTCCCTTTGAGTAGAGATACAGCGCGTTATGCAGCAGATCGGTGAACTCGGTGGGCTTGTAGATCTGTATCTGCGCCTTGTCGGAGTCGAGAACATATATCCTGTCTTCATTATCCACAGCGATACCGCTCACCATGGTGGAAAGTCCCACACGCTGCGTGCCGTCGTCGGGGCCGCCGAACACGAAGATCATCTCGCCCTCGTTATTGTATTCGAAGATGTAGCCCTGCTGGTCGGCGACATACACGTTATCGTGATTGCCCGCGGCCACCGAGGTCGGGGTGTCCGCGTAGGTGCCGTCTGTGCCGCTTATCATATTCGTGCCCGCTATGTTGAGGCGTTTGAGAGTGTCATTCTTGTTGCCTCTTGTAACGGTGTAGATAAGTCCCTTTTCATCTATCGTGAGGTTGGTCGGAGTGGCGGGGATATTGCTGACCATCTTGGCGCGCTGCTCGTCGGTGAGTATCGCGCGGTATATAATGGTGGTGATGTTCACGTCCGCGAAGTTCGTTCCGAAATAACCGAGGAACGTGCCGCCGTCGGTGGGGGATATCTCAACTATTCCGTTGGTGTTGGATTCGCACACCACGAACATTATCCCCGCATCATTCACGACTATCTTTATCGGCAGGAAGCTCACCTCGTCGCCGTAGAGCGGGCTCGTGGGCTTCGCGTACTCGGCAACGGGCTCTCCGTCGCTGCCGAAGACGAATATCTTTCCCGCGTCACGGTCGGCGACATACACGCTCCCGTCGTCGGTAACGAATACGCCCCGGGGATTTACAAGAACGCCCTCGCCGATGATGCGCACAAGCTCGCCGTCCGCATTCCCGACGACTATTCTGCGGTTGCCCGAGTCGGCTATATAGATGAGCCCGTCGTCGGCTATGCAGATGTCACTCGGGGAAACGAGCGCCTCTTCGCCGAACTTGATGATCGTCGCGTGCGCAAGATAAGCTGTCTGGGTCTGTCGTATCTGACCGTAGCCGTTTATCGTATATGTGACATAAGGGGTATCAGCAAACGCGGTGACCGACAGCGTCAGACATATTACGACGGCCGACAGTACCGCTGCCGCAAAGCGTTTAAGCTTTAGCATAGTCTTTCCCCCAATTCTTACTTGATACCGGAATTAGCCATTGTGTTCATTACCTTGTTCTGGAGTATGATGAAGAGAACGAGGTTAGGCACAAACATTATGAGTGAAGCCGCCGCAGCCATACCCTGTCCGGCTATGGTGTTGTTGGCGTTCACAAGAGTGTTCATATAGAATGTCAGCGTTTTCATACTGTCGTCGCTGAAAAAGTAGCTCGAGGTCTCCATATTCGTCCAGACCTGCTGAAAGACGAGTATCGCGGCTGTTGCCACGGCGGGTCTTATCATGGGCATTATGACTTTAAGGTAGATATCGAGGTCGGTGGCGCCGTCCATATACGCCGCCTCGAGCAGCGAATCCGGCACCTGCTCCACGAACTGCTTCACGAGGAACAGCGCCACGGGCATTGCCACCAGCGGGAGTATGTGCGCGAGCAGGTTGTCGATGAGCCCGAGCTTGCAGATAACGAGGTATCTCGGGATAAGCACCGCGGTGCTCACGAACATTATAGCGACCTGGTTTATCTTCGCCAGCATATTGCGCCCCTTGAACTTTATCTTCGCGAGCGCGAACGCCGACATTGTCGTGAGCAGCAGCGCAAGTCCCACGGTAACGACCGTTACCACAAGGCTGTTGAACAGATACCGGCTCAGCGGTATGCCGCTGCTGTCAGAGAATTTTATCAGCTTCGAGAAGTTCTCGAGCGTCGGGTTCTTAACAAAGAACGTCGGCGGGAAGGCGAAAAGCTCCTCCATAGGCTTGAAAGCGTGGTTTATGATGAAGATGATAGGCATACCCATGAATATCACGAGCGGGAGGATAAGAAGGATTATTTTGAGCTGCCCTATCTCAAAGCGCTTCGGGTTTATTTTCCTGCCCTTCATCTTATCACGCTCCTTTCCTTCTTTGTCACCTTAGCCTTGCCGTAAGGGTCTTTCTCGGTGAGCAGGGCGTTCGCGCCCTTGCTGAACAGCTGAACGATCAGCAGCAGCACTACCGATATCGCCGCCGCGTAGCCCATTTCGTACCGCAGGAAGCCGTAGTCCTCGATGTGGTTCACGAGGAGCTGCGAGGCGTAGCCCGGGGAAGGGTTGCCGACGAGCATGGAGCTTATCATACCGTTCTGGAACGCGCCCACTATCGCCATTACTGCCGCGAAGAGCATCTGCGGCTTCATCTGCGGTATCGTTATATAGACCATTTCCTGAAAGCGGTTGGTTATGCCGTCGATAGATGCCGCCTCATAAAGAGTCGCGTCGGTGTTCAGAATACCCGCGATCATACTGAGGAAGCCTATACCCATTGACGACCAAAGACCGATGATTATCACTATCGGGAGCAGGTACCTTGTGTCGGTGAGCCACAGCACCGGCTCGGTGATAACGCCGAGCTCCATGAGCCAGCTGTTGAGCAGACCCGCCTGATCTCCCGAGAAGATGACCTTCCACAGTACCGTCATGGCAACACCCGTAGTCATGCTCGGGGAGTAGAGTATCAGCGCGAAAACGGTTCGCACGGGCTTTGTGAGGTTGCACAAAGCCCACGCGAGAATGAAGGAAAGAATATAACCGCCTATTCCCACCACAACTGCGTATATAATGGTATTCGGCAGGACATATTTCATAAATTCCGCGTCGTTCGTGAGTATCGTTATGTAGTTGAGAAAGCCCACGAACTCGGGAAACTCGATAGCGTTGAAGTTGGTGAACGACAGTATCACCGCAAGAACTACCGGAACAAGGATAAATATCGAGAATATCAGCGCGTAGGGGCCGATGAACAGCCAGCCGCGCCAGTTGTTCTCACGGCGGGAGATCTTGTTCTTCTTCTTTTTTCTGATCCTGTCCGGAACGGGCGCGGCAGCGGTATTTACCTGCGTTTCCATTGAACAAGCACCTCCGTTTTCGATTCACGATCCATAATTCATAATTCACGATCATCTGCCGAGGATCGGCATGATACTGTTGATGTCGGGGATAATATACTCTTTTATCGTATTGCCGTCGCTGTCGATGTAGCCGAATTCCTCAAGCTTGCGCTCCATTTCGCGCTCTATCACCTTGACAGCCTCGTCGATGCGCGCCTGCGCGCTCTTTCCGTCAACGACCACGGAGTTGAAAGCGTTGCTTATCTCGCGCTCGAGCATATATGTTCCGGGAACGCGCGCCACGTCTATGACGTTCTTCGCGAATTCGAGTATGACCCTTTTGTGGGAGCTGTCGAGAGGCAGCTGCGCGAACGCCTCTACATTGGCGGTAGTCCAGAGATATTCGTCGCCGTAGGTTATCTGCATAGTCTGGCCGAATTCCGCCTGCACGGGCGTAGATGACCACCAGCGGACAAATTCCCAAGCCTTTTTCTCGCGGTCGCCGTCGCTTTTGAATATTACCGTGGATTCCGCGCAGCCGCAGGTGTTCCGTGCGACCGACCCGTCCTCCTGCGTGAGCCCGGGGACTATCGAGATGTCCCACGACCCCGCAAGCTCGGGAGCCGCGTTGCTGATAAGGTTGTATGTGCCGTAGTCGCATATACCTATCGGTATGTCGCCGTTTCGGAAATGCTGATAGAAGTTGTCGATATCCACCGGCATATCATACACGGTGAACAAGTCGGTGAGGGTGGTGAAGCCCTTTACCGAAGCCTCGCTCCCGAGGGTCGTTCCGTCCTGTGCGAGCCCCGAGTACAGCGCTCCGCCGCTCTGTACGATGAGCGGAGTGGTGCCGTGGAAGTTGCGCATGGCTCTCATGCCCGCCGTCGGGTAGTAGAAGTTGAGACCGCGCATTTGCAGCTCGGGCAGCATATCTATGACGTCCTGCATCGTATCGGGAACGCCGAGTCCCAGCTTTTCGAGAACGTCGGTGCGGTAAACGAGCACCCAGAAGTTCATCGTTTCGGGCATCGAATATACCGACTGCCCGATAGTTCCCGTAAGGAAGAAGCCCGGCTCATAAACGGAAGCCGTCTCCTTGAAGCCCTCGAACTGTGTCATATCCACGAGCGCGCCGCGTATCGCAAGCTCGTAGGGGATAGTGTAGTTTATGCCCGTCGCTATGTCGGGGGCGTTGCCCGAGGAATTGGCAAGCACGAGCTTGTACTGGTCGGGCATTATGCTGATATCGACATCTATCCCCGCCGAGGGCGTGAAGTATTCGTCGATCATCTTCTGCATTACCTGCACATACTGGCTCGAGCGGTTCACCCACACCTGAAGATGCCCGGGGTCGATGTTCGAGGCGGAGTAGGACTGATCGAAGAACGACGCTATGAAGCGCTCTATCGCCCTCCAGATGCTTTCGAAGAAGCCGGGCGGGTCGGGGAGCTTCGCGCCCTCCTGATACAGCCATATACGGTCTATGGCAATCCCGTTTTTGAGCAGATTGTCTATAGTGTTTGCAAGATACTGGTTCACCGAGTTCGTGCTCGATGAAAGCTCGGCGATACGGTAGGGTATCTCGTCGGGCTTTTCGGCAAGCGAGCGGAGCTGATTTGCCGCTATCAACATTGAGGACATGACCGCTACGTTCCTGTTCCCCACGGTAAAGGAACGCGCGCTCGCTTCAAGCTCCGTGAGCCTGTCCGCATAGCCGTTCAGAGTGTCTTCAAGTCCGGGTATGTAGCGGGAGAGCTTTAAGTCTCTGTACTTGTCGGAATTTGTTCCCGCGACCTTCGTAATTTCGAGCGCTAAGTCGTTCACGCCCGCCATTATCTCCTCGACGGATTCGAGGACATAGCATATCGGGTCGAGGGTTATCGTATATGACAGGGTATGCGTTCCTTGTTCGAGATAAACGGAGAGCTTCCCGCCGTTATCGTCCTCGAGGGTGCTTATCCTGTAATTCGTCGTATATGCCATTTCGTAAGCCGCGAATGCAGTGTCGGGTATCTTCCCGTCAACGCGGATATCGAGGAACACCGGAAAATCGGTCTTGTCGGACTGACGGTAGTTCATCGCTATGTTATAGTAACCGGCGGTCTGCACATCGAAGGTGTAGGTTATCGCCTGACCCGCGGTATCGAAGGAATCGGAGTCTATGGTGTTCAGCTCCGAGTCGGTCACCTTGTACGGCGTGACGCCCGCGTCGAACTCCGCCACCGCGTGTACCGAGGATTCGTTGACCGAGCTGTAGCCCTCGCCCTCTATGGTAATGAGCGCGTCGCCCGATGCCGCCTGAGAAGCCGTATGCTCGGGTATGGTCTCCGGCGCGGTAAGGTCCACCCGACCCAGCAGGAAATTGCCGCTCTTTATCTCGAAATAAAAGGTATGCTCACCGGCGGGGAGCTCTATCAGCAGCGGCTCGGAATGACGGGCGCTGCTGTCGGCGAAGAACGCGGTCTCCCACCGCAAAGCCTTGTCGGGGACTGTGACCACCTCGTCGTTGTAGCGGTCATACGCCTTCTCCGCTTTCGGGAGCCACGTCGAGCGCAGCTTTACGTTCCTGCACTCATAGAACGGGTAG
>JAFTAG010000057.1 GCA_017458655.1 Ruminiclostridium sp.
AGCAGACGGGATATCTCGGGCTCACTTTCTCCGAGTGCAAGCAGCAGCCAGATATAATATTTGTCCATTTATGTTTCCTCCTGTTATTCGGGGAGCTCTTTTTTAAGCAGCATCTTCACTGCGCGTATGCCGGACTTGAAGTTGAGCGCCACCACCATAGCGAACATTCCCGCAAGCGCGATGTAGTATATGAGGTCGTCCGTGATGAGCGACACCACAGCGCCCATAGCGAGCAGGATCAGCACGTTGCAGATCATCTTTTTGAGCCCGATATCCATAAAAACGGTCTCGTGTGTGTCTATCACACGCACGGCGAAGATCAGCACAAAGCTTATGAAGCTCGCGAGCGTCGCCCCGTATATCCCCCAGAGCTGTATCATAAAGATGTTCATTATGATGTTCGCGCCCGCGCCTATCGCCGCGGTGACCATTGAGCGGACGGACTGCTTCGCGGCCACATACACGCTGCCCATAAACGTACAGAAGCAGGTGAAAACGACCGACATCACGATAAACGGGGAATACACATACACCCCGCGGAAATCCTCGTCGCAGAAGATGAAGATGAGAAGCCTTATCGCGAGCAGCAGCGCCGCCCCGATAACATATACCGCAGACTGGAATATATCAAACACGTTGGTGTAGAATTTGGCCACGGTGCCGGAATTTTTCTCCGTAATGGCGGACATATTCCAGGCCTGCGAGAAGATGCCCGAGAGAATGGATATCATACTCGGGAACTTCGACGCCGCCTTGTAAAGACCGCTGGATTCAAAGTCTATCATACCCGATATCATAAAGCTGTCCGACACGTTTATCACCCACCACATAACAGAGGTGGGGATCATAGGTATGCAGAACCGCAGCATAGCCTTCACCATATCGCGGTCGATACCGGACAGGGTGAAATACTGCCGCAGCTTCGCGGTGAACGTGAGGAAGACGATAGAGCAGATGTCCGAGAGGATAACGGAGAGCAGATAGCCGAGGTTCCCGAGACGGAAGGTGAACAGCAGCAGCACGTTGAACACGATGTTCATTACGGTGGTGAGTATGCCATCCACCGCGTACAGCTTGACATGGCCTATCGACCGCACGAACAGCGCGCACGAGCTTTTGAAGCTTCCCGTGACGACATACAGCACGGTGAGCCACGCATAATCGTTCAGCAGCTTGAAAACGTTGTTGTCCGGCAGCATACCGTTCATAAGTCCGATGAACGGCACAAAAAGCATACTCGCCACCAGCCCTATGAACGTCACCCGCAGGCCTATCGAAAAGACCTGCTTGTTGTCATACGCCGTGTCGATGCCGAAGCGTATTATGGATTCACCGATCGACAGCGTCGCCAGTGACATCAGAAGCGTCGCCGTGTCGATTATGTTGTTGATCTCACCGTACCCGTCCGTCCCCAGCGCAGATTGATAAAAGCCCATCATCACAATGACGAGGAGCTTCGATCCGAACTGTCCCAGCCCGAGTATTATCGTGTTCGCCGCTAATGTCCTGTATCTGTTCAAGTAGTGTACACTCCAGAAGTCGCCTGCCGAGAGAGCCGCTAACGCTCGAGACAGCGCTGACGCGCATGAGGAAGAGGCGTTGCCTCTCCCTCAAACTCCCTCACTACTTCCTTTGCGCGGCAAAGGAAGCGAAAGCGTAGTGTTATATATTTGGAAATTCTGCGAAAAAAGTTATTTATTTTTTTGGGGGAAAGCAATAGTTCTGCGTCTCATCACGACCCGGAATCGTCGCGAAGCGACATCCTCAACTATTCACTATTCACCATTCACTATTCACTTGTTTCTGATATCCGCGAAAAACCGCGTCATAAGCTCACCGCACTCTTTTTCGAGAACACGGCTGCGTACCAGCGGTATATACGGGAATCTGTGCTCGTACAGCGCAGTCACCGACGCGCAGGCTCCTCCCGCCTCGTCGAACGCGCCATATACAACTCGTTTCAGCCCCGCGTTCATCGCCGCCCCCGCGCACATCGGGCACGGCTCCAGCGTGACATACAGCGTGCAGCCCGTCAGCCGCCTGCTGCCGAGGCGCTCCGCCGCCGCGCATATCGCCTCTATCTCCGCGTGAGCTATCGGGGAATTTTTCGCCTCGCGCATATTATGCCCTCGCGCTATGACTTCCCCGTTCATATCGGTCACGACCGCCCCCACCGGGACTTCCCCCGCGTCGGCGGCCTTTTTCGCTTCCTCAATGGCGAGGAGCATCATTTCCTCGTCAAACAGCATTATTTCGCTGCCAAAGCCGCTTCGGCACCGTCGCCGTATATCTCTTTGTAATTCTCGATGCACAGCCTGATTATGTCGGCGGCCGCTTTCTGCCCCTGCACCTCATTGACCGCGGTCTCCTTGCCCTCGAGCTGCTTATACACGCGGAAGAAATGCTGCATTTCCTCGAATATGTGCTTCGGCAGCGCCTCGATGCTCCTGTAAGCGTTGTAGCTCGGATCCTCGAACGGGATAGCGATTATCTTCTCGTCGTTCCTGCCGTTGTCTATCATACTGATAACTCCGATAGGATAGCAGGGAACGAGCACCAGCGGGTCGATGATCTCGTTGCAGAGGACGAGCACATCGAGCGGGTCGCCGTCGTCGGCAAGCGTTTTGGGGATAAAACCGTAGTTTGCGGGATAATGTGTCGAGGTATAGAGTATGCGGTCAAGAATGAGAAGCCCGCTCTTTTTATCGAGCTCGTACTTTTTCTTGCTGCCCTTGGATATCTCTATTACCGCGAGGAAGTTATAGGGGTCTATCCTGCTGCTGTCGATGTCATGCCATACGTTCATAATACTGTCTCCTTTTAAATATAAAAGTTTTTTGTATCTCTCCTTGCCTCCGACGGGGAGAGATACGCTTCAACTTTTACGATCGCCTGAAAATATTGTATGATCACCCGGATAACACGCCGTTCCCGAGCGTCAGCTGCCTCTCTGCGACAGCTGCTTTGCCCACTCGAAGAAGCCTCTGCGGACTTTATCGTATGTCTCGTAGCAAACGGGAGGAAGGGAGCCCCTGCCGCCGAAGTTCAGCTCCGTATCGAGGAAGGCCCGATCCACAGCGTCTTTGAGGGTGTTGTAGGAGCGAAGGTCTCTGCCGGTGAGCTCCCCGGCGAAAGCGATTATACGGGCGGAGGTCTCATCGGAGCCCCAGTAGTTCTCGTCGGGAGGCACTTCATCATCGCCCGCAAAGCTGCTGATTATCTCCTCGAGCTCCTTCATAGCGCCCGTCTTGTGGGAATCCTCTATCTGCCCGGAAAGCGTCTGCATCACCATATCCCTCATTATATCGGACTTGGCCTGCGCTACGCTCTCGAAATGGGGAGCGGCGTGGTGCTGCTGTTCGCCGTTTATCGTGGTTTTTTCCTCGAGCTGCTGCTTTTCTTCCTTTTCCTTCAGCTTTTCGGGGGGGATATTACTGTCCGGGTCGGTGCCGCTGCGCGCCATATTGCTCTTGTTATCGGTAACAGTCGCCTTTGTGTAGGCGGGTGTGAACGTTGCGCCCGACTTTATGAACTGATCTGTCGCATCAGACGCGAGGGTGGTGGTCTTCTTCTCGGAAATTTGTTCCGCGGATTTCGGAGCCGTCTGATAAGTCACTGCCGACTGCTCCATAACTCTTCCTACACTCAGCATAAAGATCAGCTCCTTTCGCTGTCCGTGTGTGGATCGGTCACATCTGTAATATCGGCTGTATTTTCGGTATCTTTAGCCTTTTCGGGAATTTTTTTCTGCCTGTAAGCCCAGAACTTGTTTATAACGAAATTTATCGGTACGGTCACAAAAATATTTATCACCGGCGCGAGTATCTCCGAAAGCTTTCCGGGCGTATATGCGCCCGGCTGCAGGCCGAACAGTCCCGTTACCCAATTGAGGATATCACCGACAAAGCCGAAATATTGCCCGATATTGGTGACATCTACCCATACCCAGAGCAGCACCGTGTTCAGAATAAAGCCGAACAGGTAGGCGGCGTAGCATTTCAGCAGCACCTTCCACCAGACGCGCTTTTCTTTTGTATCGTCCTCCTTGAAGACGAACCTGCTGCCCCAGAAGTAGGCGTTCAGTACGCTTATGATGAAGCCGATAGCGTTCGCGATGACGTAATGCACGCCGAGAGATACGAATATCAGGTAGGTGATATAATTAACGAGCGTGTTGGAAACTCCCACAAGCCCGAACTTTATAAACTGCAGCACCGCCGTCTTTTTAGACTGCGGTGCATTACTTTTTTCTTTACTCATTATTTGACCCTGGAGATGATCTCTTCCGCTATCTTGTCGAGCGGGAGCTGCTTCATTACAGCGCCGATCTTGAACGCCACTCCGGGCATTCCATAGACAACGCAGGTCGCCTCATTCTGACCTATCGTGTAAGCGCCGTGCTTGCGCATTTTGAGCAGGCCTTCCGCGCCGTCTGCACCCATACCGGTGAGTATGGCTCCCACCGCGTGAGGGCCGGCTGTTTCGGCTACGCTCTCAAACAGGACATCCACGGAGGGGCAGTGTCCCGAGACCTTTTCACCGTGCTTGCAGGTGACATAGTACCCGCGCGCGTCCTTTTGCAGCCGCAGGTGATAATCTCCCGCTCCGACCACGATAAGCCCGGGGCGGAGCCTGTCGCCGTCCTCGGCCTCCTTCGCGTCCATGGCGCACAGCTTATCGAGCCGCTCGGCATACATCTTTGTGAAGCCTGCCGGCATATGCTGTACGATGACAACGGGGGGAGAATTTTTCGGGAGGCGCTTTACCACCTCGATAAGTGCGTCTGTACCGCCCGTGCTGGCTCCGAGCGCGATAATGGAATTATTTTTCGCGGACGACAGCGTGAGCGGAGACTGCGAAGCCGAGGATATCGGACGAACGGGCGCGGAACGCACATTCGCCTTTGCGCTGAATCTTATTATCGAAGCGAGCCGCTCGCAGAATGAATCCATACTTGCGTTGTTCTGCACCACGGGCTTTTTGAGGAATTCCACCGCACCCGCGCTGATAGCATCAAAGGCTCTTGTCGGGGAAGATGTGATAACTATGAACGGAACGCGCTTCTTGGGCAGGAACGATCTGATGAAGTCAATACCGTTCATACCCGGCATCTCGACGTCCATTGTCACGACATCGGGGTTCAGGCGCATTATTTTATCCTCCGCTTCCTTTGTGTTAGCGGCGGTATCTATGATCTCTATATCATCTATCTTGGCGAATTCATTCTTTATCACAGTCCTGAACAGTATCGAATCATCGACCGTAAGAACTCTTATTGCCATTGATACATTCCACCTTTTCTTATATATGCGTACCCGCCGCTTTATTTGAGCGGTTTTCTGTATATTGCGGGCTTGATGTACTCATAATTCGTCGCGTCTCTCGGTATGCTCTCCGCGTGACCGATGAACAGGTAGCCGCCGGGCGCGAGTACATCGTAGAGCCTGTTCACGAGCGCGTTTTTGGTCTCACCGTCGAAATAGATCATAACGTTCCTGCAGAATATCAGGTCAAAGGGGTGCTTCTTGAACGGTATCGGATCCATAAGGTTGAAGACCTTGAACACGACACGCTTCTTCAGCTCGTCGTTGACGCGGTAGCAGTCGTTTTCGAGCGGTATGAAATACTTCTTGACGACCTGCGGCGAGAGGTTTTTCATACTCTCGGAGTGGTATATGCCCTGCTGTGCCTTTGCGAGCACCTTGCGGGAGATATCCGTCGCGAGTATCTTGGTATCCCAGCTTGCCGCTTCGGGGCCGAAGAACTCCATCATTTCGATCTCGTTGGTATAGGGCTCCTCGCCGCTCGAGCAGGCAGCGCTCCAGATATATATCACCTTGCTCTGGGCATTTTTCTTCTTTATCTCGGGGAGGAAGGTCTCCTTCATAAAAGTGTAATGCTCGGGCTCGCGGCGGAAGTATGTATGGTTCGTGGTGAGCTTGTTGAGCAGATTTACGATCTCGGTACCGCTGTGGTCGGCGAAGACCATATCGAGAAACGAGGTATAATCCTTATAACCGCGCCGGTTCAGCTCGTTGCTGAGTCTTCCTTCGATAAGCACGCGCTTCTGCGAAAGGTCGATGCCGTAATTGTCGTGCACGAAGCTGACGAGTCGCTTGAACTCGGTGTCATTTATCTTGATCTGCATTTCCCGTGCTCCTTTTTACTCGTACTCGTTCACGGCGAGGAACTGGTCGCCGTCGAATATAAGCTTTGTCACATCGAGGATGAGCTTTATGCCGTCCTGCATTTCAAGCAGGTACTTTATGAACTTGTTGTCGTTTACGCCGATACGGTCGGGCGAATTTGCGATATTCTTGGCGAATACGGGCAGAACGCCTATTACCTCATCGACGATAACGCCGACGGTAACGCCGCTGTCCTCGATGATTATGGTATTGGTACGCTCGTTGTATTCTCTCTCGGGCTTGCCGAAGCGGCAGCGCATATCTATGACCGGAACGACCTTACTGCGCACGTTGATGATACCCTTTATATAATAGGGTATGCCGGGAACTATGGTAATATGCGGAACGCCGATGATCTCGATAACGGAGGGTATCTCGATACCATAGACCTGATCTCCTATGTAGAAGGTCATTACCTTGGTGACTTCGCTTTCCTTTTCTGCCTTAGCGTTGAGATTTTTTCGCTTCATCTCTTCCTGCTTGGCAAACAATTCCTTAATATCCATCTGTTATCTTCCCCCTTAGTGTGTTCCGATAAGTCTGTTGACATCGATGATGAGCGAGATAGAGCCGTCGCCCATGATCGTACAGCCGCTGAGTCCCTGACCCTTTATATCGTACTGCGCGAGGTATTTCGGGAACGGTTTTACAACGACCTGCTGCTCACCGATCAGCTTATCGGCAAAGAGGCAGATACCTCTGTTCTCGGATTCTATCAGCAGCACTATGCCGTCCTCGATATCGTTGACATCCGACTGCAGGCCGAACTTTTCGTTGAGCCTGAGAACGGGGTAGCACACGCCGCGTATCATTATCATCTCACCGCGCTGTGTATCGTTGAGCACCTGGTCGCGGTTGACGATGAAGCTTTCCTTGATGACCGAGATCGGAACGGTGAATTCCGCGTCGCCGACCATGATCTCCATACCGTCCACGATAGCGAGCGTGAGCGGGATCTTGATGATGAAGGACGTACCCACGCCCTTCTTGCTCTCAACGAGCAGCGAGCCGCCTATCTTGCTCAGATTGGACTTTACGACGTCCATACCGACGCCTCTGCCGGAATACTCGGTAACGACGTCGTTTGTCGAGAAGCCCGGGAGCAGTATCATATTCTGTATCTCTCGTTCGCTGTAATCGGAGGCGGGCTTGGTGAGAAGTCCGTTGCGCTCCGCCTTTGCGAGCACCTTATCGGTATCTATGCCGGCGCCGTCGTCTTCGATAGTGATAACGACCTCACCGGAGCTGCTCATAGCAGACAGCTTTACGGTGCCCTTTGCGGGCTTGCCCATATTGAGCCTGTCCTGAACGTTCTCCTCGATGCCGTGATCGACCGCATTTCTAACAAGGTGCATCAGCGGGTCGTTGAGGTTATCGACTATGGACTTATCCACCTCGGTGGTGTCGCCCTCTATGACGAGCTCAACGTCCTTGCCGAGCTTGACCTTCATATCGCGGACGATGCGGTTCATCTTCTGGAACGGGCCGGTCAGCGGTACCATTCGTATCGACATTACCGTATCCTGCAGCTCGTCGGTGAGCTTGCGCAGCTCACGAGCGGCCTTTGTGAAGCTTTCGAGCTTCATACCCTCGAGCTCGGGGTTGGAAATTACCATAGACTCGGTGGTGATGATCTCGCCGACGATGTCGTGGAGCTGGTCGAGCTTCTGCAGGTTCACGCTGATAAGGCTCTGCTTTCCGCCGCCTCCCGCCGCGCCTGCCGCGGGAGCCTTCGCCGTGTCTGCCTTGGGCTTTTCGGCGGGCTTGGGAGCCGGTGTGGGAGCCGCAGCCTGAGGCTGCCCCGCGGGAGCTGCCGGAGCCGCTTCCGTCACGGCCTTTTCCTCTTCGACCTTTGCGTTGTTCTCGGCCTGCACGTCAACCACCTCGTAGGACTGCACGTTGAGAGAATTCTCGATAGCCGTGAAGACCTCCTTGTTATCCTTCGCCTTGAAGGAGAGGAGGAAGCCGTTGTCGATGATGACGTTCGCGGATTCCTGGTTGGATTCGATGTCCTCGGGAACGTACTTGACGATCTCGACATCATCTACCATTTCCTTAACGTTATTGATAAGCATGAACGCGCGGATATTCTCCATTTTGCAGCCGTCCTCGAAGAATACGCGAACGGTGGTGCAGTCGGCGGGAGCATCTACCGCGGGAGCCGTGCCCTCAGCCGCTCCGCCCTCCGCGGCGCCGCCTTCGGCCTCGGAGCTGTCGAGCTCGCCCTTGAGCATTTTCGCGCCCTTCTCGAGCTTTCCGATCATCTCGGAGAAGTCGGTGGGCTCGTATTCGTCGTCGTTCTGGATCATATCGATCTCCGCCTTGAACAGATCGGACATCTGGAATACGAGGTCATAGACGAAGCCTACGTCCGTCATTTTTTCGGGAGCCTCTCTTATGATGAAGAACATATCTTCTCCCTTGTGAGCGAGCTTCTGGAGGTTCTCGAAGCCCATCATTGCGGAAGACCCCTTAACGGTGTGCATTATTCTGAATATCTCGTTGATATCCTCTTCCGTAAATTCATTTGCCTTCTCCGTTCTGAGAAGGATCTCGTCAAGCTGTTCAAGCAGTGCCGTTGTCTCAAAGATATAGACATCGACCATTGCTTCCATTCCGGGTTCAACTTTAGCCATAGATAATCCAATACCTTTCCGTCCCCGCCTTGCGTGAGACTGTAATATTTTTCATGGTATATATGTCAAACAGGAGAGCTCCTGCATTATTGCCATAAAAATTTGTGAATTCCTACGAAATTTTTCGTTAATTGTTATGAAAATGAGAGATCTTATATAAAAAAGTGTTGCAAATTCAAACGATTTGTGATAAAATATATTTATAAAAGTATAAAGGCCATATCGCACCAAGGAAGGAAGATCAAATATGCCTATTTCCAACATTCGTGACGTAACGTCCGCAGGCAAGGGCTTCAGCAACTCCGCTCTCAACAACCGAAATTCCGGTCAGAACGGCGAAGGCTTCGCGGTAGATGAAACGCAGAAGCAGGAGCAGCTCCAGCCGATAAGCGACAAGAACGCGGGCAATAACGCGCAGACCACAATGGGTCAGAAGGATCTGATCCCTCTTGCCGTCACAAGCACCAAGAACCAGACGCTCGCGGTCGAGACCGTAAAGGACATCATCGACGCCAATCTGCTCAGCACCGCGAAGCTCAACGGCTACACCGAGCTCGTCGGCGAGCTTGAACAGCTCAGCTCCTCGCTCTATATCCCCGCCAAGGATCTCGTCCGCGAGATGCTCGATCAGGAGAAGCAGAACACGATGTTCTCGGGCGACAAGTTCTACGACCTTCTCCGCGAATTCTCAAAGACCGCGGATCCCGAACAGCGGGAGGCCATAGGAAATATGCTCAAGGCTATCAACTTCACTCAGAACCGCAGTGAGATAACCACCGCGGTCTCGGCAAATCTCCGCTTCCTCGCCGAGTATTTCTCGCCCAACAAGGGGCTTTCGGCGCGGCTCACGACGCTTGCCGACCAGTGGAGCTCGCCCGACTCACAAAGCAACTTCGCGGCGCTCCGCGACAAGACCTCCGAGCTTATGCAGAGCCTGTCCGACAGTCTTCTGAACGACAGCCACACACAGACGCTGCTTCCGATAATAACGCATAATCTTTCAAAGTTCAACACCAACACGTCGATGCTCCGCGAGTATTTCAACCAGCTTCTCACGCAGATACCCTCGTATGAGCTGAGAACGGAGCTTTCCAAGAGCTTTGAAGCGCTTCTCAACAAGCTTATCCGCAGCGACCCGAAGCTTATGCCTCCCGAGTTTGAGGAGGAGTTCCAACGCGAGCTCGAGGCGGATCCCGCGACATCGTTCGACCCGCAGTACGCGGTAACGGACGAGAACGGTCAGCCGATAAGACAGCCTCTCGACGCTAACGGACAGCCGGTACAGCAGTTCGATGAGAACGGCAAGCCGATACAGCAGCCTCTCGATGCCAACGGTAAGCCCGTTCAGCAGTTCGACGAGAACGGCAAGCCGATACAGCAGCCGCTCGATGCCAACGGTAAGCCCGTTCAGCAATTCGACGCAAACGGTCAGCCGATACGGCAGCCGCTCGATGCCAACGGTCAGCCCGTTCAGCAGTTCGACGCAAACGGCCAGCCGATACGGCAGGCTTTCGACGCCAACGGTCAGCCGGTGCAGCTGCCTCTGAATGAGGACGGGGAGCCGGTCAGACGGTATCTTGACGAAAACGGTCAGCCGATACCTTATGACAGTGAGGAGTACCAACGATCGGTACAACAGGACACGCAGAACGTTCCTGCAAATAATTATACTACATTTGAACAAAAAAATCAAGTGCAAAATGAAATTTTGAGTAATGACTACCAACCGGATAGCACAATTTCAGCATATTTAACAAACGTTCTTGGTGATATTGACTATATTTCCGAGTCAGGATTGCTCGAAAATGACTATATGGGGTATGTCACCGATATGCTTAACGACAATGTCGCCCCCGAGGAGACCATAAAAGCGGTGCTCGAATCGCTTATCGCGGACGACGATGTGCTTGGAGTGCTTGACGAGAAGATGTCGCATATCGGAACTCCCGCGCAGATGGTCGATTTTCTGAACAGCTTCCTCGAGGCGATGCCGGACAACACCCTGCGCGACCGTGTGTTTGAGGCGCTTGAGGAGGCTGTGGCGTATATGGACGATACCGAGGAGCCCGACAATGCGCGCCCGCAGCCGGAGGATGCACAGTACAACACGCAGCAGGACGCGCAGAACGCGGGAAATGCACAAAACACGCAGGGCGCTCGGTATGCGCAGCAGAGCGGGCAGCTCCCGCAGAACGGCGCGATACCGCCTCAACCGGTTCGTGGGCAGGAAACGCAGGAGATACGCGACGTGGCGGCTCGGCAGACGCCGAAAAAGTCCAGCTCGATAGAGGCTCTCACCGACTTTGTGGAGAAGAACATCAATCACCCCGCGTTAAAGTCGATAGACAGCTTCAACGCCTCCAACCTGCTGCAAAGTATGATAAACGCGCCGGGTGTAATGACGCCGCTCGCGCACTATATCCTGCCCATTCAGATAGAGAACACGCACGCGTTCGGCGAGCTGTGGGTGGATAACAACGACGAGTCCGGCGCTACCGGCAGCGCTCCCGGTGTGCATCACCACCTGTTCCTCACGTTCGATGTCGATACATACGGCAGGTTCGAGGTCGATGTCTATGCGAACGATAAGACAGTGCGCTTAAGCCTTCTCCACCCCACGAGCTTCACAAAAAACGTCGATCAGATAGTGGAAAAGGTCAATCGTATCGCCGCGGGAACTAAATATTCTATCTCGGATTTCAGCACCGGCATTCTCAAAGAACCGCATAATCTGACGCAGATATTCCCGAAGCTTAATGAAAGGAGGGCGGGTCTGAATGTCAAAGCGTAAAAACTACGGTCAGAAGGCCGCCGTTGCGTTAAAGTACAACCCCAACCTCAACTACGCCCCTGTCGTTGTAGCTTCCGGGCTCGGGGAAATAGCCCAGCGCATAGTGAATATCGCCGACGCCAACGGCGTCCCGATCTACCGCGACGACAGCACCGCCGCCCTGCTCGTAATGCTCAATTCAGGCGAACAGATACCGCAGGAGCTTTATCAGATAGTCGCCGCTATCTACGCCGAGGTCGTCTATACCTCTAATGAGAACAAAAAGCTCGCCTCCCGCGTAGCCGCCGCCAGAGCCGCCAACAGTAACCCCAGAGGCGGGAGCAGAGGCGGAAGAAGATAGCAGAGAGAGGAACAGAGGAACAGATGCGGGGGCGCTGCCCCCACACCCCCGCCAAAGGGGCCTAACGCCGGCCCCTCTGGACTCTCCGCGGCAGCGTGACGCTGCACCCGACAGGCCCGTTTGCGACGTTCATCTGACTTGACAGGTACTGCGGCCATATAGTCACATCTAAAAGTTATTAGACGTAATTCAGAGCTTGCGTTCCTTTTTCAAGACTTGCTGTTATCATTCGCAAGACTATTGGCGCGGGTAGATATTATCAATTTGCAGAATATTTTAACGCGGATCCGGTGCGGCCGTCGCCGCCTTGCTTTTTATTCGCCCCCGAGGCCACAGACTGTCCGAAATCATCGAGACAGGGAGTGGTGCGGCGTGGTAAAATGGAAAGAGCGACGGGGTGCCACTGCTCTCTTGCTTCCCACCCAGCCCCGTCGGCGTAGCCGTACACCAATGCAGGAAGCATTGTGCATTTGCTCAAAAGGCGGCACGGATGCCGCCATACAAGGCAAATGCTTTACGCACGCAATCCGCTTGTCAAGGGAGGCTCCGAAAAAAATTTTTTACACAGATAACAGAGTAAAAAATTATTTTTGGACACCCTTGACAAGCGGATAACGACCGGTCATTAGGAGCAGAGACTATTTCGCCTACATCAACGACCGGTCAACGGGAGCAGACACAATAAAGGGCTCCTCTAAAAACCTATTGTCGTTCAGGCGTGCCGACATAAAGTCGGCAGATTGTACAAATTTTTCGCAGGCATACTGTCGTATGTCAAGGAAATTTTGTGCAATATGACGGCTTTAGGGCGGTGCGAATGGGCGGC